>NZ_JBEOZU010000030.1:0-69717 GCF_040298185.1 Streptomyces sp. NPDC001634
GTGGGTGGGCCGCGGGTCGGCGGGGCGGGGGGGGGGGCGCCCGCCCCCCGCCGCGCTACCGGTGGGATGTGACGCGGCCCCGTCGGTACAGGATGAGGCCGCCGGCCAGCATCGCGATACTGACGGCCGAGGCCGCGAGCACGCCCTCACTGCCGGTCTGGGCCAGGGCGGGCGCCCTGTGCGAGGGCACGGAGGGCGGGACCACTCGCGAGCCGGCCTGCGGCACGTGCGGTGCGTGCACCGGAATCGTCCGCGGTGGGGTCACGGGCCGGCCGTTGTCCTGCCCGCCGGGGTTGTGGTTGTTGCCGGAGCCGCTGTCGCGGGGCGTCTGCGCCGGGACGGTCGGGACGGTCGGAGCCGAAGGGGTTGTCGGGGTCGTCGGCGTGCCGGGCCCGGTCGGGGTTGTCGGGGTCGTCGGCGTGCCGGGCCCGGTCGGGGTTGTCGGGGTCGTCGGCGTGCCGGGCCCGGTCGGGGTCGTCGGCGTCGTCGGTGTGGTCGGGGTCGTCGGGGTCGACGGGGGTGCCTGAGTGGCGGAGCCATTCGCACAGCCGTTGCCGGAGACCGGGTTCAACAGGGCGGCAGCCATGACCCCGTTGCCGCAGAGGTTGACCGGGGCATCCACGGGGGCCTGGACGGTGTTGCCGGAGGCGACGCCGGGTGATTCGCTCGAGGTGCCGGTGGCCTGCGAGCCGACCGTCGCCCCCTTCCCACCGGAGCCGTTCGCACAGCCGTTGCCGGAGACCGGGTTCAGCAAACCGACGGCGTTGACCGCGTTGCCGCAGGCGTTGACCGGGGCGGACACGGGGGCCTGGACGTTGTTTCCGGAAATGACGCCGGGTGATCCGGTCGCGGAGCCGGTGGCCTGCGAGCCGACCGTCGCCCCCTGCCCACTGGAACCGTGGGCACAGGCGTTACCGAAGGCCGGGTTCAACGCGGCGGCCACGTCGACAGTGTTGCCGCAGAGGTTGACCGGGACATCCACGGGGGCCTGGACGGTGTTGCCGGAGGCGACGCCGGGTGATCCGGCCGAGGTGCCGTCGGCGTGCGAGTCCGCGTGCACCGGGCTGCCGCACAGGGACAGAATGCCCGTCGCGGCGGCTGCCGCGACCATTCCCCTGCTCAGGGTCTGTCGCAATCTCGTTGTCTTCCTGCTGGTAGAGGTAGGAGAAGTGGGAAGGCCGGCCCTGGAAGCGAAAAGAGCAGTCCAAGGCCGGCCGTGACACCGCCGGGCGGCTGGTGTTGTGACGACGTCAGCCGTTGGCGGCTATGACGTCAGATGCTGTTCGAGCACGCGTTGCCGGTCGTCGGGTTCAGCAGCCCGACGAGGCTGATGCCGAGGCCGCACGCGTTGACGGGAACGGTCAGGGGAACCTGGATGACATTCCCGGAGACGACGCCCGGGGAGCCGACCGCGGAACCCGTAACACCGTTGTCGGCCATGGCCGGCGCGGCCAGACCAAGGGTCATGATGGCGCCGGCAAGGACGGCAGCGCTCTTCTTGTGCTTCACGGAGTTTCCCTTCTGTGCGGTCGTGCCCCTGTGACGGCGTGAACCGAGCGGGCACAGCTTGAACTGCCCGCCGCACGACCTGCAGTCTGTGAAACGAGGAATAGACGGCAGAAGCAACTCCCGAACGCGGAGCGCCGCATGTTTCACTCGAACGCCATCGCTGAATTCATACGAATACAGCACCGCGCGGGAGGTCAGCTGCTGGTGCCGTTCCCCGACAGGACCGGGATGTTGTCCACGACATGCGACAGCGGCTCGTCGCCCTTCGCCTGGGTGGAGTTCTCGGTGCACTGCTGGTTCGGCGCGGCCGACAGGACCGGGATGTCCTGGACCCCGACGGGAACGAGACCCGCGAGCGAAGTGGCGTTGGCCTTCGCCGGCAGACCCACACAGGCCTTGTTCGCCGAGCCCTGGACCAGGCTGAGCTGCGGGCTCATGGCGCCTTGCGTCGCCTGGTTGCCGTAGGTCTGCGCCGAGGTGCCGCTGGTGGACGTGGTGCCAGTGTCGTCACCGAGGGCAAGCGCCTGCGGGGCGGCCGCCGCCGAGGCACCGACGACGGAAGCCGCGACCGCCGCCACGGCCATTGCCTTCTTGAACATTTCAAGTTCCTTTCCTGCAGAGACACATGTTCCTGCTGCTCGCACCAACCCGGACCCTTTTGATTGGTTTCGGCTGTTCACCCGGTCGGGTTCTTCGATGCGGCAATCGAGTTAATCCGCGGTGAAAATGTGAAGCGGATGCCGACCTCCCCGCATGGGCCAACGGAGTGAATGAGAGCAACCAAGTGATCGCCCGGCAGTTGTCCAGAGAGCTCCGGCGGACGGGGTTTCTCCAGAAGGGACTGGTAAGTGATGAAGAAGGTTATGGCTGCCGCAATGGTCGCCGCGTCCATCGTCGGCGCCTCGGCTGCCACCGCTCAGCAGGCGCTGGCGCTCGGCGACGACGGGGACACGACGTCCACGAGCGGCACCTCGACGCAGGAGTACGGCAACTCGGCCACCTACGGCACCATGAGCCCGCAGATGGCGCTCGTCCAGGGCTCCCTGAACAAGCCCTGCATCGGTCTGCCGGCGAAGGCCAGCGCCACTTCGCTCGTGGGTCTCGTTCCCGTCGGGGTCCAGGACATCCCGGTCCTGTCGGCCCCCCCGAACCAGCAGTGCACCGAGAACTCCACCCAGGCCAAGGGCGACGAGCCGCTGTCGCACGTCCTGGACAACATCCCGCTCCTGTCCGGCAACGGCACCAGCACCACCACCCCTGCCACTCCTGCCACCCCTGGCACCACCGCCACCGGCGTCCAGGGCGTCAGCTGAGACAGGCGTACGAGAAGCGGCCCGCCGAACACTTCGGCGGGCCGCTTTCTGCTAGGCCCTTTCTCCGTACAACTCCTCGATCTCCCGCGCGTACGCCGCCGTCACCGCATGGCGCTTGATCTTCAGTGACGGGGTGAGCAGGCCGTTCTCCTCGGTGAACTCGCCCTCGACCAGCGTGAACCTGCGGATGGACTCGGCCCGGGAGACCGCCTGGTTCGCGTGGTCGACGGCCTTCTGGACATCCGCACGCATCCTGGGGTCGCGGACGACCTCGGACATCGGGGTGTCCGGGGGCAGCTTGCGCACGGCGAGCCAGTGCGCGACCGCCTCGGGGTCCAGTGTGATCAGGGCGGCGACATATGCGCGGTTGTCGCCGACGACGATGCACTGCCCGACCGGCGGGCGGCTGCGCAGCCGGTCCTCCAGGACGGCGGGCGAGACGTTCTTGCCGCCCTTGGTGACGAGGATGTCCTTCTTGCGGCCGGTGATGGTGAGATAACCGTCCTCGTCGAAGGCGCCGAGGTCCCCCGTCGCGAACCATCCCTCGCTGAGGACCGCATCCGTCGCGGCCGGGTTGTTCCAGTACGCGCCGAAGACCGGGCCGCCCTTGATGAGGACCTCGCCGTCGTCGGCGATGCGGACGGCCGTGCCCGGGACCGGGAGACCGACCGTGCCGGGGCGGGGCCCGAGGGGCGGCACGAGGGTGGCGGCGGCGGTCGTCTCGGTGAGGCCGTAGCCCTCGTAGACGATGATCCCGGCCGCGTAGAAGAACAGGTTGAGGTTGCGGTCGAGCGGGGAGCCGCCGCTGATGGCGTAACGCATGCGGCCGCCGAGCTCCTTGCGGATGCGCCGGTAGACCAGCAGGTCGTACAGCGCCCAGGCGGCGTACAGGCCGGGGCCGGGGCCCTTGCCGGTGCCCAGGAACTTGTTCAGGTACGCCTCGCCGAACCGGACCCCGATACGGTCGGCGCGCTCGAAGGAGGCCCCGCGGCCGATCTTCTCGGCGGTGGCGCGCCCGGTGTCGTGGATCTTCTCGAAGAGATAGGCGACCCCGACGAGGAAGGTGGGGCGGAACTGCCGCAGCGCCGGCCGCAGTTCGTCGGGTTTGATGCTCGGGAAGTGACCCAGCTCGATACGGGCCATCAGACAGGCGATCTGCAGGGTGCGGCCCAGGATGTGGGCGAGCGGCAGGAACAGCAGGGTCGAGGCGACCTGGCCGGTGACCTCCTTGAAGACAGGGTGAAGCAGCTCGACGGTGTTGGCGGCCTCCGCGTGGAGGTTGGCGTGGGTGAGGACACAACCCTTGGGCCGTCCGGTGGTGCCGGAGGTGTAGCAGATCGTCGCGACCGTTTCGGGGGTGAGCGCGGCGCGGCGCTTGGCGACCTCCTCGTCGGACACGGCCCGGCCCAGCGCGGCGAGTTGGCCGAGCGCGTCCTCGTCCAGGCGCCACACCCGCGGAGGTTCGGGGTGTCGGGCGGTCGCCGCCGCGACCGTTTCCGCGTTCTCGGCGCTCTCCACGACGGCGATTCGGGACTGGGAGTCACGGACGATCCACTCGACCTGCTCGGCGGACGAGGTGGGGTAGACGGGGACCGTCTGGCCGCCCGCCGCCCAGATCGCGAAGTCGAGGACGGTCCACTCGTAGCGGGTGCGGGACATGACCGCGACGCGGCCGCCCGGTTCCATGCCCGCGGCGATCAGCCCCTTGGCGGCGGCGGTGACATCGGCGGCGAAGGCGGCCGCGGTCACCGGCCGCCAGCTCGCGCCCTCCCGGCGCCGCAGCACCACGGCGCCGGGCGCCTCGGCGGCGTTGGTGAAGGGCAGGTCGGCGGTGCTGCCCGTGGTGGCGCGCGGTGCCATCGGAGCGGTGCGGACCTCGCGGACCGCGCCGGTCCCGTCCCTGACCAGCTCGACCTCGGTGCGCGCCGCGAGGTCGCTGCGCTGCTGTGCCCGTTTCAGATCCCTGCGTACGCCCATGACGGCTCCGGTCGCGGCTCGCGTGCGGACATGCGTACTTACTTGTGAGTCAACTTACTCATGAGTCACTGAATTTCAACGGTGCGCACAGGGGTTGTTCGCCGCGGCGGGCGAGGTGGGGCGGCCTAGTCGGCGCCCTGCAGGTCGGATGCCTCCTGGATCGCTTCGGCGAGGCGGCGCACATCCGTGTCCGCGGTGCGCGTCGCCAGTGCGCCGGCGTGGTCGGCGAGTGCGGCGAGTCCCGGCCGGCCGGGGAGTGCGCTCCCGTGGGTGTCGCCGTGGCGCAGGTCGTCCGCGAAGTACGCGGCGGTCGCGGCGAGTTGCAGGCCGTACGAGGCATGCCACAGGTCGCCGTCGAGGGCGCCGGTCTCCAGCTGTCCCGACTCCTCGTGCGGGGCCCGGGTGCCGGGGTCCTGCCAGCGGACGGTCGCGGTGGCCAGGTGGCCGGTCGCGCCGGGCCGGGTGCGGACCGCGTAGAGCGCGGTGACGGTGTGGCCGGGCCCGACCTCGCCGCCGTCCACGCGGTCGTCGCGGAAGTCCTTGTCGGCGACGCGCCGGTCGTCGTAGCCGATGAGGCGGAACTCCTGTACGGTCCGTGGGTCGAAGGCGACCTGCGCCTTCGCGTCCCGGGCCGTCAGCTCGACGTTCTGCGGCAACTGCTCGCTGAAGACCGTGCGGGCGTCCTCCGCGGTCGAGACGTAGGTCGTGTGGCCGTCGCCCTGGTCGGCGAGGCGCTCCATCAGCGCGTCGCCGTAGTCGCTGCCCACGCCGACCCCGAAGAGGGTGATGCCGTGCTCGCGGCGGGCGCTCGCGATGCGTTCCAGGATGGTGTCGGCATCGGTGTCGCCGGTGTTGGCGAGCCCGTCGGACAGCAGCACCACCCGGTTGGTGGCGCCCGGGCGCAGACCCTCGACGGCGGTGGCGTACCCGGTGCGGACACCCGCGCCGAGGTTGGTCGAGTCCGTCGGCTCCAGCTCGTCGATCGCGTCATGGACGCGGGCGCGGTGGCTGCCGAGGCGGGTCATCGGCAGGACGGTCTCGGCCTCGTCGCTGAAGGTGACGATCGCGATCGAGTCGTCGTCGCGCAGCCGGTCCGTCAGTATGCCGAGGGAGTCCTTGACCAGGTCGAGTCGGCCGGGTTCGCCCATGGAGCCGGAGACGTCGACGACGAACGTCAGTGCGGCGGCGGGGCGTTCGGCCTCCGGCTGCGCGGCGCGGGTGGCGAGGCCGACCCGGACGAGGGACCAGTCGCCCGGTCCGGTGCGGGCGCCGTCGACCGTGACCGTGAAGCCGTTGCCGTGCGGGCGCTCGTAGTCCTGGCGGAAGCTGTTGACGAACTCCTCCGGCCGGACGGTCGACGGCTCGGGCAGCCGGCCCTCGGCGAGGGTGCGGCGTGCGTAGCCGTACGAGGCGGTGTCCACGTCCAGGGCGAACGTGGAGAGGTGGTTCGCGCTCTCCTCGGTGTCGGGCCGCCCCGAGCTGTACGCAGGGGAAGGGAACGGAAGCGAGCCGTTCGCCCTGTTCGCCCTGTTCGAGTCGCTCGACCCGTTCGATTCGCCCCCTGCGCAGCCGGTGAGCAGCAGGCCGCCCGCGATCGTGAGCGCGAACAGCGTGCCGACCGGTCGTCGTATCCGGTACCGCCCCATCGGTGCCCCCTCCGTCCGTTGACGTCGACGTCTTGTGACTGTGACGGCGGAAGGGGCCCCGATGTGCGGTACGGGGCGTTGCGGATGGATCTCGAAGCGGCCACGGTGGGCGGCCGTCGAGACCGGTGGGTGATCCTCCGTTGACCTAGGAGACGACGTCCTTGCGGGCGAAACCGCGGAAGGCCAGCGCGAACAGCACGAGTGCGTACGTTATGGAAACCGCCGTGCCCTGGATCATGCCGGACCACTCCGGAAGCGGCTGGACGACGTCCGCCCAGGCGAACTGCCAGTGAGCGGGCAGGAAGTCGCGCCAGTGGCCGAGGGCGGTGACCGCGTCCAGCACGTTCCCCACGATCGTGAGGCCGACCGCTCCGCCGACCGCGCCCAGCGGTGCGTCCGTCCTGGTCGACAGCCAGAACGCGAGCCCCGCCGTGACCAGTTGGGACACGAAGATGTACGCCACCACCACGACCAGCCGCTGGGCCGCCGTGCCCGGGGACAGGGCGCCGCCGGTGGGGATCTCCAGCGGCCCCCAGCCGTACGCCGCCGTACCCACCGCGAGCGCGACGACCGGCAGCAGCACCATGGCCGCGAGACTCATGCCGAGCCCGACCGCGAGCTTGGACCACAGCAGCCGGGCGCGCGGGACGGGCGCCGCGAGCAGATAGCGCAGCGAGGACCAGCTCGCCTCGGAGGCGACAGTGTCACCGCAGAACAGGGCGACCGGGATCACCAGCAGGAACCCGGCGGAGACGAAGAGGTTCACCGCGGCGAAGTTGGCTCCGGACGCGGTGGCCGTGTCCATGAGCGTGACCTGGCCGTTGCGGCTCCCCGGGTTGCCGCCGATGGCGAAGGCGACGACCAGCACGAACGGCAGCGCGGCCAGGATGGCGCCCATGACGAGGGTACGGCGCCGCTTCAACTGCCGGACGAGCTCGACGCGCAGCGGCAGTGTGCCCCGCGCCCGGTACCCGTCGGCCGTCTCCGCCCGCTCGGCGAGCGTACTCATGCGGAACCTCCGATCAGGGTGAGGAAGGCGTCCTCGAGACGGCGGTGGGGGCCGAGCGAGGACACCGGGACTTCGAGCCGGACGAGCTCGACGAGCAGCCGTGCGGCAGCCGTGGATCCGGAGACGACCGGTTCGGCGGAGCCCCTGACGGAGCTCTCGGCGGACGCGAACGGCCCGGAGGCCGCGGTCGAGTCGGTCCGCTCGGCGCCCGCGACCGATCGGGAGACCCCGGTGGCCCCGGTCTGCTCGGCGGGCAGCCCCGAGACGGCGACCGGCTCTGTGCCGGTGCCCACGGGCGAGTCGGCGTGCACGGCCAGTTCGGCGCCCGCTCCTGAGAGCGTGGCGGCGTTGTCGCGCGCCCCCGTGGCCGAGGCATCGAGAGGGACCCCGCCCGCGCCGACAGGCTCCAGGGCGCCCGGGGATCCTGCCGTCGACCGGGCGAGGCGCGGGCCGACGCCCGCGGGCTCGAGCTCACCCGCGGTGGTGTCGACGGCATCCGCGGTCTCCTCGGCGCGCGGAGCCCCGGCCGCCGCGTCCGGTGCCAGGCGTACGAGCAGTCCGCCCTCCGTCCGTACCGCCGACGACACTCCGGGCAGCGCGGCCACCTTCTCCACCAGCGGGTCGGCGATGTCGGTCGCCAGGCCGACGAGCAGGGTGTCGCCGGAGCCCACGATCTCGGCCACCGGGCCCGCCTGGACCAGGCGCCCGCGGTCCATGACCACCAGGTGGGTGCAGGACTGTTCGACCTCCGCCAGCAGATGGCTGGAGACGATGACCGTACGGCCCGCCGCCGCGTAGCGGATCATGACCTCGCGCATCTCACGGATCTGTGGCGGGTCCAGTCCGTTGGTCGGTTCGTCGAGGATGAGCAGGTCCGGCAGGCCGAGCATCGCCTGGGCGATGGCGAGCCGCTGGCGCATGCCCTGGGAGTACGTGCGCACCGCGCGGGCCAGCGCGTCGCCCAGTCCCGCGATCTCCAGGGCCTCGTCCAGGTGCGCGTCCTCGGGCGGACGGCCCGTCGCCTGCCAGTACAGTTCCAGGTTCTCCCGGCCGGACAGGTGCGGCAGGAAGCCCGCGCCCTCCACGAAGGCCCCGACCCGTGACAGCACCGGGGCGCCCGGGCGGATCGCATGGCCGAAGACGCGGATCTCGCCGCCGTCCGGCTTGATCAGGCCCATCAGCATGCGCAGCGTCGTCGTCTTGCCCGCGCCGTTCGGCCCCAGCAGGCCCAGCACCTGGCCCTTCTCCACGCGGAAGGACAGGTCCCGCACCGCGTACCGGTCCGCCGACTTCGCGTACCGCTTGCTCAAGTCCGTGATCTGCAGCGGCACTTCGGTCAGGGCGGGGTCGGGTGCCGGTGCCGTCGTACGGCGCCGGCCCGTCAGCAGCAGGACCAGGGCGATCACCGCACCGGCCGGCGGCAGCCACCAGACCCACGAGGGAAGCGGGGCCGCCGCGGTCGTCACGCCCGGCGCGGTCGGCACCTTCAGGGTGCCCTTGAGGGAGACCGTGTACGTGGCGGGCGCCGCCGGGGACGCATAGCCGAGGTCCGTCGAGGCGAGGACGAGCCGCAGCCGGTGGCCCTTCTGTACCTCGTGGTCGACGGCGGGCAGCGTCAGCGTGACGTCCTTGCCGCCCTTGGCGCCCTCGACCCGGACCGGGGCGACCAGTTGTGACGGCAGTACCTGCTGGGTGCCGGCCGGGCCGACGTCGTACACCTTCCCGAAGAGGACGGTGTCGTCGCTCGTCGAGGTCACATGGACCGTCACGGTCGGCGAGCCGGTGATCCACAGGTCGTTGCGCACGGGCCGTGAGTCGAAGTGTGCGTACTGCCCGGGGAAATCGAGCGAGACCCCGATGCCCAGCGACGACAGCTGGGACAGACCGCCCGAGCCGCCCAGGCCGGGGAGTGCGGAGACGGCGGGCGGGTTCGCGCCCGCCGGGTTCGAGAAGTGCTGCTCGCGACCGCTGAGCTCGATGGTCCGCTGCCCGTTCTCCAGACCGGGATAGGCGTTCCCGCTCGCGCCCCGCAGCAGGGCCACGCCGTTCGTGGAGTCGATGCCTCCGGTACGGGTGATCCGGAAGGCGGGCCCGGTGTCGACGCCTTTCTCGTCCTTCAGATAGCGGTCGAACCACGTCGTGACACGCGCCTGGACGCGGCTCGTCTCCATGTCACCGCCGTCGTGCCCGCCTGCGATCCAGTCGACGTCCACGGGCGCGCCGTTGGCCCGGATCGTCCTGGCCGCCGCGTCCGCCTGGCCGAGGGGGAACAGCGAGTCGGACTGGCCCTGCAGGAGGAGTGTGGGCACCTTGATGTCCTTGCCGACGGCGGACGGCGAGCGCGCATCGAGCAGGGCGCGTGCCTGGGCGTCGGGCTTTCCGGACTCCGCGACCCGGTTGTACATCCGGCACAGCTCGGCGGTGAACTTGTCGCAGCCACCGCCGGAGTTCATGAAGATGCCGGCCCACAGCTTCTTGAACACGCCGTTCGGGAAGAGGGCGTCCGCCAGGTTCCAGTAGGTGATCGCCGGGGCGATCGCGTCCACGCGGTGGTCGTATCCCGCGGCCAGCATCGAGATCGCCCCGCCGTAGGACGCACCGGCCATGCCCACGCGCGGGTCACCGGGTTTGTCGAGCTCGACCTCGGGCCGCTTCGCCAGCCAGTCGATCATCTTCGAGACGTCGGCGACCTCGCCCTTCGGGTCGTTCAGCCCGATCTTCCCCGTGGACTTCCCGAAGCCGCGTGCCGACCAGGTCAGCACCGCGTATCCGTCCCGCGCGAGTTTCTCCGCCTGGTCCCTGACGTCGTCCTTGGTGCCGCCGAAGCCGTGCCCGAGCAGGACCGCCGGGCGGCGGCCGCCGGACCCCGAGGTGAAGTACGAGGTGTCGATCCGTACTCCGCCGCCCATGTCCATCACTCTGTCGGTGTGGTGCACGGCGGGCGCGTCGTCCGAGGCGACGGCCGTCCACGTACCGACACAGGCCAGCACGAGAAGGACCGCGGCCACGGCGGCCACGGTCCCTCGGCGCAGCCCGCGGACCGCGGGCAGTCGAAGATCCATGCGTCAACGGTAAGCGCCGCCACCGACAACCGGGGCAGCCGCCGGGCTGAACTGCGCCCCCTCCCAGGGGCGTATGGACCTGATGCCGCATACCGCAGCCGTGGTACGAAGGCCCATGGATCCGCCGTGCCACCACCGCCGCCGAAGTGGCCGCCGCCGAGCACCTCTTCGGCCATTCCGTCCGCTTCATCCGAGCCCGTGGGGGCGGGCTCAGGCCTGCGCGTCCTCCGGGATCGACACCAGCCAGCGGGTGTCGCGGCGCGGGCGGAGGTACAGGACCCAGTACAGCGTGGCCACCGCCGTGATGCCGCCCGTCCACAGCAGGTAGCTCGTCTCCTGCTGGCTGAGGATGTACGCGAGGACCGCGATCAGCAGGACGGGCATCGCGGGCCACAGCGGCATCCGCCAGGCCGGGGCCGTCTCGTGCCCACCGCGCCGGGCGAGCAGGGCGGCGACCGCGACCAACAGGTACATGCCGGTCACCGAGACGCCCGTGACGCCGTACAGGGTGTCCAGGTTGACGAAGCACAGGAGTGCGCCGGGGACGCCGACCACGAGGGTGGCCACCCACGGGGAGCCGAACCGGCCGAGCTTGGCGAGGCCGTTGTTGACCGGCTCGGGCCAGGCCTTGTCGCGGGCGGAGGCGAACAGCACGCGGGAGTTCTGGATGACCATGACGATGCCCGCGTTGATGATCGCCAGGGCGACGCAGAGGCTGACGAAGGTGCCGACGGCCGAGTCGGACCAGGCGGTGACCATGGAGCTGATGTCGCCGCCGGTCAGTGCCTTCAGGTCGGAGGCGCCCATGGTGATCGCGACGACCGGGACCAGGATGACGACCGTGGAGATGGCGAGGGTGGCGAGGACCGTGCGGGCGACGTTGCGGCGCGGGTGCTCCAGTTCCTCGGAGAGGTAGACGGCGGTCGAGAAGCCCTGGGTGACGAAGAGTGCGATGGCGAGCCCGGAGACCACCATCATGGCCGTCACGGTGTCGGCGTGGGCGCCGGAACCGGCCACCTGCATCGAGACCAGGCTGTCGACGCCACGCTGGCCGTGCGCGAAGCCCAGGACCGCGACGAGGCCCGCGGCCACCACTTCGAGGACGAGGAAGACACCGGTGATCCACGCGTTGGCACGCAGGTCGAGCAGGCCGGCGAGGGTGGCCAGCAGCATGACCCCGGCACCCGTCATCGAGGGGTCGAGATGCACGACCGGCGCGAGGTAGTCCGCGGTGCCCATCGCGATCACGGGCGGGACGATCATGACGACCAGCAGGGACAGCACGAAGACCAGCCAGCCCGCGAGCCGTCCGGCCAGCGTCGACACCATGGCGTACTCGCCGCCCGCGCTGGGGATGAGGGTGCCCAGCTCCGAGTAGCAGAACGCCACGGCGATACAGAGGACGGAGCCGATGGCGATCGTGAGGGCGGTGGCGGTGCCGAGCGAGCCGAACAGGTCGGGGACGACCACGAAGAGCGTGGAGGCGGGCGTCACGCACGACAGGGTGAGCAGGGTGCCGCCGACCACGCCGATGGAACGCTTGAGCTTCTGTGGACTGTCCGACTCCACTGTGACGGCGTTCTCGACAGGACGGAGCGTGTCGGTCATGTGGCGGTTCCGATCGACTCGTGTGGCAGATGATGGCGGTCGGGAGCGCTATCGCCTCCGGCGGCTCTTGTCGTACGTCACTTCGTCCGCTCCCGGCGCTGATGGAACCCCGACGAAAACCGTCACGTCAATGGGTGTTCACCTACGAAATCAGTGGCGAAACGGTGATCTACAACTGATTCACGTGTCGAATGCACTGCCGCTCGGCGGCTTTTCACCGTACGGGAACCGCAGCAAGGATGCGTAAAAAAATGAGGCCGTCCGTATAACGGACGGCCTCATCAGGGCTTCGGGTCACCCTCAGTGGTTGCGCGGGAAGCCGAGGTCCACGCCTGCCGGGGCCTCGGAGGGGTCGGGCCAGCGGGTGGTGACGACCTTGCCGCGGGTGTAGAAGTGCGTGCCGTCGTTGCCGTAGATGTGGTGGTCGCCGAAGAGCGAGTCCTTCCAGCCACCGAAGGAGTGGTAGCCCACGGGGACCGGGATCGGCACGTTGACGCCGACCATGCCTGCCTCGATCTCCAGCTGGAAGCGGCGGGCCGCGCCGCCGTCCCGGGTGAAGATCGCGGTGCCGTTGCCGAACGGCGAGGCGTTGATGAGGTCGACGCCCTCCTCGTACGTCTCCGCGCGCAGCACGCACAGGACCGGGCCGAAGATCTCGTCCTGGTACGCCTTCGCCGTGGTGGGCACCTTGTCGAGGAGCGAGATGCCGATCCAGTGGCCGTCCTCGAAGCCCTCGACCGTGTAGCCGGTGCCGTCGAGGACGACCTCGGCGCCCTCCGCCTCGGCGCCCGCCACGTACGACGCCACCTTGTCGCGGTGCGCCTTCGTGATCAGCGGGCCCATCTCGGAGGCCGGGTCGTTGCCCGGACCGATCTTGATCTTCTCGGCGCGCTCGCGGATCTTGGCCACCAGCTCGTCGCCGATGGAGCCGACCGCGACGACGGCCGAGATGGCCATGCAGCGCTCACCCGCCGAGCCGTACGCCGCCGAGACCGCGGCGTCCGCCGCCGCGTCCAGGTCGGCGTCCGGCAGGACCAGCATGTGGTTCTTGGCGCCGCCCAGCGCCTGCACGCGCTTGTGGCTGGCGGCGGCGGTGGTGTGGATGTAGCGGGCGATCGGGGTCGAGCCGACGAAGGACACCGCCTTGACGTCCGGGTGCTCCAGGAGGCGGTCCACGGCCACCTTGTCGCCGTGGACGACGTTGAAGACGCCGTCCGGCAGACCGGCCTCGGCGAGCAGTTCGGCGAGACGGATCGACGCCGACGGGTCCTTCTCGGACGGCTTGAGCACGAAGGTGTTGCCGCACGCGATGGCGATCGGGAACATCCACATCGGGACCATCGCCGGGAAGTTGAACGGCGTGATGCCCGCGACGACGCCCAGCGGCTGCCGGATCGCGGCCACGTCCACACGGTTCGCGACCTGCGTGGACAGCTCGCCCTTGAGCTGCACGTTGATACCGCAGGCCAGGTCTACGATCTCCAGGCCGCGGGCCACCTCACCGAGCGCGTCGCTGTGCACCTTGCCGTGCTCGGCGGTGATCAGCTCGGCGATCTCGTCGCGGTGTGCGTCCAGCAGTGCACGGAACTTGAAGAGGATGGACGTGCGCTGCGCGAGCGAGGACCGGCCCCAGGTCCGGTACGCGTCCTTGGCCGCCGCGACGGCCGCGTCCACCTCGTCCACGGTCGCGAAGGCGACCTTCGTGGTGACCGCGCCGGTCGCCGGGTCCGTCACCGGCCCGTACGTGCCCGACGCGCCTTCGACGGTCTTGCCGCCGATCCAGTGGTTGACGATCTTCGTCATGCCCAAGAACTCCTTCACAGATGGCGGCGTCGGGTCGAGACGTGCCGGTCGTACTCCTCGCGCGCCTTGACCGCAGACGATCGGGTCGCGGTCTCGGCCACGGGTACATCCCACCAGGCCTGCGCCGGAGGCGCGCCCGACACAGTGTCTGCGGTTTCGGTCTCCACGTAGACACAAGTGGGAGTGTCCGCGGCGCGCGCCTCGGCCAGGGCGACCCGCAGGTCGCTCACGGTCTTCGCGCGCAGCACGCGCATACCGAGGCTGGCCGCGTTGGCGGCGAGGTCCACGGGCAGCGGCGCCGCCGTGTACGTACCGTCGGCCGAGCGGAAGCGGTAGGCGGTGCCGAACCGCTCGCCGCCCACGGTCTCCGACAGTCCGCCGATGGATGCGTAGCCGTGGTTCTGCACGAGGAGGATCTTGATCGCGATCCCCTCCTGCACGGCCGTGACGATCTCCGTCGGCATCATCAGATACGTGCCGTCGCCCACCAGCGCCCACACGGGCCGGTCGGGCGCGGCCATCTTCACACCGATCGCGGCCGGGATCTCGTAGCCCATGCACGAGTAGCCGTACTCGAGGTGGTACTGGTCACGGGAACGGGACCGCCACAGCTTGTGCAGATCGCCGGGGAGCGAGCCGGCCGCGTTGATGATGATGTCGGACTCGTCCACCAAGGCGTCCAGGGCGCCGATGACCTGCGGCTGTGTCGGCCGTACGTCCGGCTCCTCGGCCTCGAAGCAGGCGTCCACGCGGTGCTCCCAGCGTTGCTTGTCCTCCGTGTACTCGGCGACGTACGCCGCATCGACGCGGTGGTCGTGCAGCTCCAGTGCCTCGGTCAGCTCCTCCAGGCCGGTGCGTGCGTCCGCGATCAGAGGCAGCCCGGAGAGCTTGTGGCCGTCGTAGGGGGCGACGTTGAGGTTGAGGAAGCGGACGCCGTCACGGGCGAAGAGGGTTCCGGAGGCCGTGGTGAAGTCGGTGTAGCGGGTGCCGACGCCGATCACCAGGTCGGCGGTACGGGCCAGTTCGTCGGCGGTCGCCGTGCCGGTGTGGCCGATGCCGCCCACGTCCTGCGGATGGTCCCAGGTCAGCGAGCCCTTGCCGGCCTGGGTGGAGGCGACCGGGATGAGGGTGGCCTCGGCGAACTCGGCGAGGGCTCCCTCGGCGCTGCTGTGGTGGACTCCGCCGCCCGCCACCACGAGCGGGCGCCGGGCGGCACGGATCGCGTGGACGGCCTCGGCGAGCTCGACCGGGTCGGGGCCCGGACGGCGCACCGTCCAGGTCCGCTCGGCGAAGAACTCCTGAGGCCAGTCGTACGCCTCCGCCTGCACGTCCTGCGGCAGCGCGAGGGTGACCGCGCCGGTGTCGACCGGGTCGGTGAGCACGCGCATCGCCTGGAGGGCGGCCGGGATCAGCGCCTCGGGGCGGGTGATCCGGTCGAAGTACTTCGAGACCGGGCGCAGACAGTCGTTGACGGACACATCGCCGGCGTACGGGACCTCGAGCTGCTGGAGGACCGGGTCCGCCGGGCGGGTGGCGAAGACGTCGCCGGGCAGGAGCAGGACCGGAAGGTGGTTGACCGTGGCGAGGGCGGCGCCCGTGACCAGGTTGGTCGCGCCGGGGCCGATGGACGTCGTCACGGCGTGTGTGGACAGCCGGTTCGACTGCCGCGCGTAGCCGACTGCCGCGTGCACCATCGACTGCTCGTTGCGGCCCTGGTGGTACGGCATGACGTCGCCGTACTCGATCAGCGCCTGCCCGAGGCCCGCGACGTTGCCGTGGCCGAAGATGCCCCAGGTGGCGTCGATCAGCCGACGGCGCACGCCGTCGCGCTCGGTGTACTGGGCGGCCAGGAAGCGTACGAGCCCCTGAGCGACCGTGAGCCTCGTCGTCGAGGTCATCGGTATCCCCCTGTGCTTTCTACGTGGGCCGGGTGGAAGCAGATCCGCCACTGGCGCTCCTCGCCCGGGCCGGCCATGACGTTCAGGTAGTACATGGTGTGTCCGGGCTGGGCGATGGAAGGGCCGTGCCAGCCGTCGGGGACGAGGACGGCATCGCCGGTGCGGACCTCGGCGAGGACGTCGGATCCGCCCTCACGCGAGGGGAATACGCGCTGGTACCCGAAACCGTTCGGTCCCTGGATCTCGAAGTAGTAGATCTCCTCCAGCTCCGTCTCCTCGCCCGGCCGCGTCTCGTCGTGCTTGTGCGGCGGATACGAGGACCAGTTGCCGCCGGGCGTGATGACCTCGACGGCGATGAGCTTGTCGCATTCGAAGGCGTCGGCAGAGGCGAAGTTGCGCACCTGGCGGGCGCAGCTGCCGCTCCCGCGGTCTTCGACGGGGACCTCCGGCGCGGGGCCGTAGCGGGCGGGGAGTCGGCGCTCGCACTTCGCTCCTGCCAGGGCGAAGCGGCCTCCCGCGCCGGAGGCGATCTGTACTCGGGCGTCCCGGGGCACGTACGCGAAGTCGGAAACCCCCGCGAACACGTTGTCCCTGCCCAGGAGTTGAAACGATTTGTCCTCAATGTGCACGGTAGCGGTGCCTTCGAGGGGAAGCACGATCCACTCGCTGTCACCCGTGGTGAAGGTGTGTGTGCCACCCGGCCCGAGCTCCACGATCCGCAGGCTGCTGTGGCTCCAGCCGGCCCGCTTCGGGTCGATGTCCAGGACGTACTGCGCGTTCGCGGTGGCGCCCCTGGGGACGTACAGCTCGTTGCTCATGCGACCCTCACAGAAGTCCTACGGCGGTGTCCACGGCTCCGGCGACATCACCGTCCGCCGGGTACAGCAGCGAACGGCCGACCACCAGGCCCTTGACGGTGGGCAGTTGCAGGGCGCCGCGCCACTTCTCGTACGCGCCCTCCTGGTCCTCGCCGACATCGCCGCCGAGCAGCACGGCCGGCAGGGTGGAGGCCTCCATCACCCGGGCCATGTCGTCCGGGTTCTCGGTGACGGGGACCTTGAGCCAGGTGTACGCCGAACTGCCGCCGAGGCCACTGGCGATGGCGATCGACCTGGTCACGGCCTCGGCGCCGAGGTCGTTGCGGACCCGGCCCTCGGGGGTGCGGCGGCTGATGAACGGCTCGACGAAGACCGGGAGCCGGCGCTCGGCCATCTCGTCGATGACGCGGGCGGTGGCCTCCAGGGTGTTGAGCGATCCCGGGTCGTCGTAGTCGATGCGGAGCAGCAGCTTGCCCGCGTCGAAGCCGAGCCGCTCGATGTCCTGCGGGCGGTGGCCGGTGAACCGGTCGTCCAGCTCGAAGGAGGCGCCCTGGAGGCCGCCGCGGTTCATCGACCCCATGACGATCTTGTTGTCGAGGGCGCCGAGCAGCAGCAGGTCGTCAAGGATGTCGGCGGTGGCGAGCACCCCGTCGACTCCGGGGCGGGACAGCGCCAGACAGAGCCGTTCCAGCAGTTCGGCGCGGTTCGCCATGGCCATCTTGCGGTCACCGACGCCGAGGGCGCCGCGGGCCGGGTGGTCGGCGGCGACGATCATCAGCCGGCCGGTGCCGTCGATCAGGGGACGCCGGGCCCGGCGGGCGGCGGCCTCGGCGACCGCCTCGGGCCGGCGGGTGCGGAGATCGACGAGCTCGGCGATGTCCACGCGCGCGGGGGCGCGCTTTTCCGTATCCACGCGCGCGTTGGTGTTCTTTTCGGCGTCCACGCGCGCGGTGGTGTTCTTTTCGGCGTCCACGCGCGCGGTGGTGCTGTTCACGGCCTTCACAGCACCGCTCCCGCCGTGACCGCGCCCTCGACCTCGTCGGCCGTGGGCATCGCGGACGAGCACTCCAGCCGGGAGGCGACGATGGCGCCCGCGGCGTTCGCGTACCGCATGATCCGCTCCAGGTCCCAGCCTGCGAGCAGTCCGTGGCAGAGCGACCCGCCGAAGGCGTCGCCCGCGCCCAGGCCGTTGAGCACATTGACCGGCAGCGGAGGGACCTCGGCCGACTCGCCCTTGTCGTTGACCGCGAGGACACCCTTGGGGCCCTGCTTGACGACCGCGAGTTCGACGCCGGCGTCCAGGAGGGCGCGGGCGGCGCTGTGCGGGTCGCGCACGCCGGTGGCGATCTCCACCTCGTCGATGTTGCCGACGGCGACGGTGGTGTGGCGCAGGGCCTCGGCGTAGAACGGGCGCGCGGAGGCGGGGTCGTGCCAGAACATGGGCCGCCAGTCGAGGTCGAAGACCGTCGTACCGGCCTTGGCGCGGTGCGCGAGCGCGGCGAGCGTGGCGGTGCGGCTGGGCTCCTCGCTCAGGCCCGTGCCTGTCATCCAGAAGATCCGGGCCGCGCGGATCGCGTCCAGGTCCAGATCGTGCGCGTCGATCTCCAGGTCCGGCGCCTTGGGTTGCCGGTAGAAGTACAGCGGGAAGTCGTCCGGCGGGAACACCTCGCAGAACGTGACCGGTGTCGGCAGTCCCCGGACCGGCGTGACCCAGCGGTCGTCCACGCCGAAGCCGCGCAGCGCCTCGTGGAGGTATGTGCCGAAGGGGTCGTCGCCCGTACGGGTGATCACCGCTGTGCGGTGCCCGAGGCGGGCCGCCGCGACCGCGACGTTGGTCGCCGAGCCGCCGAGGAACTTCCCGAAGGACGTCACCCGGTGCAGCGGGACACCCGTCTGCAGCGGATAGAGGTCCACTCCGATCCGCCCCATGGTGATCACGTCGTACGCCATCGAGTCCCCTTCGAATCGGCTCTCCCCGGCTTTCTAGCCCCGCACGCCGAACCCTGTCAATGTTTTGTCCAGACATTCGGACCAGTGCTTGACACCTCTTCTTCGCACCCGCACGCTGACGCCCATGACGTCGTTGTCACCTCCGTCCTCACTTTCCCGTATCCGGATCGGTTCGGCTCCCGACTCCTGGGGCGTCTGGTTCCCGGACGATCCCCGGCAAGTGCCCTGGCAGCGCTTCCTCGACGAGGTCGCGCAGTCCGGGTACGAGTGGATCGAGCTGGGTCCGTACGGGTATCTGCCGACCGATCCCGCCGTCCTCGCCGAGGAGACATCGCAACGTGGCCTGAAGGTGTCGGCCGGCACGGTCTTCACGGGCCTGCACCACGGGCCGGAGGTCTGGGACAGGACCTGGGCGCACGTCTCGGACATCGCCGCGCTCACCCAGGCGATGGGCGCCTCGCATCTGGTCGTCATCCCCTCCTTCTGGCGGGACGACAAGACGGGCGAGGTGCTGGAGCCGGACACGCTGACGCCCGAGCAATGGCGCAACCTGACCTCGCTGACCGAGCGGCTCGGGCGCGAGGTGCTGGAGCGGTACGGCCTGGGGATCGTCGTCCATCCGCACGCCGACACCCACATCGACAGTGAGGAGAACGTCGTCCGCTTCCTCGACGGCACCGACTCCTCCCTGGTGTCGCTGTGCCTGGACACCGGGCACTACGCGTACTGCGGCGGGGACAGCGTCAAGCTGATCGAGACGTACGGCGAGCGCATCGGCTATCTGCACCTCAAGCAGGTGGACCCGGAGATCCTGGCGGAGGTGCGGGCGCAGGAGATCCCGTTCGGCCCGGCCGTAGCGAAGGGCGTCATGTGCGAGCCGCCGTCCGGTGTGCCCGCGCTCGGCCCGGTGCTGGAGGCGGCGCAGAAGCTGGACGTCGACCTGTTCGCGATCGTCGAGCAGGACATGTACCCGTGCGAGCCGGACAAGCCGCTGCCGATCGCGCAGCGGACGCGGGCGTTCCTGAGGTCGTGCGGGGCGTAGGCGTGTAGGCCTTCGCAGGAGACAAAGCTGCTCCCGGGGCCGGCGTACACACCGAACCCGGCGGCCGGCGGGGCTTCCGGCGCCTTTCGCCGGCGGGCACCATGGGTGGTTTCCGGTGTGCGCTGGGGGAGGGCGGATGACGAGTGGGATCGTGACGCGGCGCGGACACGGGCCCGGCGGCAGCTGGGAGACCGTGGTCGCACCGCCCCATCCCCGGCTGCGTCCCGGGATCATCAGCTACCGCGGGATCCGGCTCGCACTCGACGGTCCCCGCAGCCGTCTGGAGACACCCATCGGCGCGGCGACGCTCCTGCTGGGCTTCGACGGCCCCATACGCATCTCGCGCGCCGGCCGGCCCCCGGCGACACTCGTGTCGGTGTACTCCGGGCTGACCACCACCTCGGCCGTCGGTGAACACGGCGGCCGTATCTCCGGCATCGAGGTGCTGCTCACGCCGTGGGCCGCGTTCACGCTCTTCGGCACACCCCAGTGGGAGCTGACCAACCGGCCCGTGGATCCGGACGTGTTGCCGCATCTGCTCGGCCGCGGCGGTCGCCCGGGCGGGTCGCGCTGGGCGGGCGTCGGTGAACTCGCCGCCGCGCTGTCCGCGTTACCCGGCTGGGCGGAACGTTTCGGATTGCTCGACGACGTGCTTGCGCGCTGGGTCCAGGAGGGGACGCCGAGTTCGGCCCGGGTGGTGCGTGCATGGTCGGTGCTGCGGCGGACCTGGGGCGCCGTGCCGGTGCCGCGGCTCGCGGAGGAGGTCGGCTGGAGTGTACGGCAGTTGGAGAACCGGTTCCGCGAACAGATCGGGCTCGGCCCCAAGGCCGCGGCCCGCGTACTGCGGCTGCAACGGGCGCGGCGGCTGCTCGCCTCCGGCCGGTCGGCGGCCGAGACGGCGGCGCTCTGCGGGTTCTACGACCAGGCGCATCTGAGCGGGGAGTTCCGGGCGATGACCGGATGCACGCCGCGGGAGTTCGCGGCCGCGCGGGGGGCGGTGGCGCGGCCGGGGCTGCCGGGGGCGGACCGGATGACGGGTGAGGCGACGAGTCTTGTGCTCTCCCCGCACCGGAGTGCGCATTTTTCCAAGACCGGCCGGATCACCTGACGGCACGCTGGGCCTCCGGCGGTCGCTTCGGGGGGACGCGGGGACCGGCGGGCCGGGCCCGGCGCAGCGGGTCCGGCCCGTCTGCGCGGCTGCGGGTGGCCAGGTGTGCCGCGCGGATGGCGTCCGCCAGGTGCCGTGAGTGTTACGACACGTACGCGCGACGGCCATGAGGCCCGCGCCCGCTCCTGCCGGACCGTTCACCTCCCGCGACGCGGAGGCCGGCTCGGTCGATGGCATCGCGCGGGAGAAGCGCTGCAGTTGGACGTACGTACTGCCCGCCCAGATGCCCGCCGTGCCCGGCGCGGCAGCGGGGGAGGATCGCCACTCCCGCCACTGTTCCTATGCGGTGGCGAAACCATGTGGTGGCGAAACCAGTCAAGTGTGTCGGAACGATGAAACATGGTCATACCCGATATCACCCCATCGGGCGCGCAACCCGGGCGAGCAGTGCGCAGTTGTCTCAACGTCGGGCATTCCGTCCGGCTGTTGTGACGATCCCCCAAGGAGTACCTCTCCATGTCGCGTATCGCGAAGAGCCTGGCCCTGACCACCGTTGCCGCTGCGGCCTTGGCGGGCACCGCCGGCATCGCCGCCGCCGACGCTGGCGCATCCGGCGCCTCCACTGGCTCCCCGGGCGTCGTGGCGGGCAACACCGCGCAGGCCCCGATCCACGTCCCGGTGGGCGCGTGCGGGAACTCGGCCGACGTCGTCGGCCTGCTGAACCCGGCATTCGGCAACGCCTGCACCAACGGCTGAAGTTTCAGCGGACCCTTCTGCCGGCCGTTCTCCCTCCGGAGGGCGGCCGGTTGGCGTTGTGCCGTGCATCGGACGGACAACGGCCGACTCACCCAGCCGACATGAATTGCCGAAGAAAGGAACACCATGAAGTCTCTCAAGGCCGCCGTCGTCGTCGCCGGGTCCCTGGTCCTCGCCGGAGCCGCCGCCCCGGCTTTCGCCGACGGCGCCCCCGGCCTCCCACCCACGAGCCTCAACGGCGCCCTGGACACCATCGCCCGACAGCAGACCCTCGACGTCAACCCCCTCCAGCACCAGTCCGACTCCCTGGACACCGAGAACAAGGACTCGCTGCTCAGCACCGTGAAGAGCGCGGCTACCGACCTGAACCAGCACGGCGGCCCGGCCCGGCTGCTCGGCGGACTCCGCCTCCAGGGCGGCTGAGTTCCTCCTCGTCCCCGCAGGTCCCTCGTTCGTGTGGTCACCGTCGGCCGAATCCCCCGGTCGGGCGAGCAAGCGTCCGGCGATGCCCCGGCCCGTCGATACGGTGCCGCGGTGACCACAACTTCCAGCGAAACGCGCCCTTTCCGCGCCGCCGACCTCGGCACGCTCGTCGTCATGGCCTGGAGCGGCGAAGCCCCCGACGGAGACATGCCCTATCTCCTCGCCTACTCCCTCGGCGACGGCGAGAGCGGCCCCGACGGTTCCACGGCCGCCATCAGGGCGCTGCTGCACGCGAACGGCCTGAACGTGGGCGAGGAGATCACCGACGGCACCCAGCGGCCCAGTCTGCCGGTGACGCTGCTGGTCGAGGCGGGCCAGGCCGTCGTCACCATGCCGTATCTGAAAGCCCAGTGCACCGCACCGCCGGAGTGGCTGGCCGCGGTCCGTGCCCGCGGCATCGCCTACTTCCTGTTCGCCACCCGGCCCTGGCCCGAAGCCGTGCCCGGCAGGCCGGTCGAGCCGGAACGGCTGGCCGCTTTCGCGGGCGCCGAGGAGACCCTGAACACCGCCGCGCACGTGCTCCTACCGGCCCGCAGCCTACGAGGCCGATGACACGAGGCGTTGGCCCGGCCGCCGGGCGCACGCGGCGTAGGACGGAGCATCCGTCCCACGCCCGTTCGGCTCGTCCCGGCGTCGGGACGGGTGCGGATTGCTGCGGTCGCGGCCGGGTTGGTCGGGCGCCGGGCGGGTGGGGGTCGTGGTGGCGCCGGGTCGGGTTGGTTCGGCGTCGGGGCGGGTGGGGGTCGTGGTGGTGCCTGGTCGGGTTGGTTCGGCGTCGGGGCGGGTGGGGGTCGTGGTGGTGCCTGGTCGGGTTGGTCCGGTGTCGGGGCGGGTGGGGATCGTGGTGGTGCCTGGTCGGGTTGGTCCGGTGTCGGGGCGGGTGGGGATCGTGGTGGCGCCAGGTCGGGTTGGTCCCCGCCGGGACAGGTGCGGATTGAGGTGGCGCCAGGTCGGATTGATCCGGCGCGCCGGACGGGTGCGGATTGCTGCGGTCCCGGTCGGTTTGAGCCGACGCCCCGGGCGGGGACGGATTGCTGCGGTCCCGGTCGGTTTGAGCCGACGCCCCGGGCGGGGACGGATTGCTGCGGTCCCGGTCGGATTGAGCCGACGCCGGACGGGGACGGATCGAGGTGGCGCCCGGTCAGCCCAGGCGGCGTACGGGCTTCCCCGCGAGGTATGCCTGGATGTCCTCGACCGCCTGGCCGTAGTACGTCGCGTAGTTGGCCCGGGATACATAGCCCAGGTGCGGGGTGGCGAGCAGGCGCGGCGCGGTTCGCATCGGATGGTCGGCCGGGAGCGGCTCCACGTCGAACACGTCGATGCCCGCACCGGCGATGCGTCCCTCGTGCAGGGCCCCGAGCAGGGCGTCCTGGTCGACCATGGCGGCGCGTGAAGTGTTGATCAGATACGCGCCGGGCTTCATGAGCGCGAGTTCACGGGGGCCGATCAGCCCGCGGGTGCGGTCGCCGAGCGCGAGGTGCACGGAGACGAAGTCGCTGCCCGCGAGCAATTCGTCCTTGGACGGGGCGAGTTCGACGCCGACCTCTTCCGCCCGCTCCTTGGTGAGGTTCTGGCTCCAGGCCACGACCTCCATCCCGAAGGCGAGCCCGACCTGCGCCACCCGGCTGCCGATCTTGCCCAGCCCGAGCAGCCCGAGCCGCCGTCCGTGCAGATCCGCGCCCACGGTGCTCTGCCAGGGCCCGCCGTGGCGCAGGGCGTTGCTCTCTTCGACGATGCCGCGCGCGAGACCGAGCAGCAGGGCCCAGGTCAGCTCGACGGGCGGGGTGGAGGAGCTCTGGGTACCGCACACGGTCACACCGTGCGCCTCGGCGGCGGCGTAGTCGATGACGCTGTTCCGCATCCCGGAGGCGATGAGCAGCTTCAACCGGGGCAGCCTGGCGAACAGCGAAGCGGGGAACGGCACTCGTTCGCGCAGGGTGACGACGATGTCGACTTCGGCGAGCGCCTCGGCCAGGGCGTCCTCGTCGACGAAGTGCTCGGTGAACGACACGACATCGACCCGGTCCTCCACCGGCGACCAGTCGGCGATGGAGGCCGCGATCTGCTGGAAGTCGTCGAGCACGGCGCAGCGAAGCCGCATGCCAGCCCCCTTTTTGATAGCTGGGAGCACCTTATCGAACGGTGTGCGGCGGCCGGATGGCGCGACGAGAGCGACGGGACGACCGTCGGCAGCTACTTTCTCAGGTCGGCATAGAAAACGATGTTGTAACGAAGCACAGCGTCCCCGTCACCTTTCTCTTTCTGCACGTCGTTCTTCCGGCCTGCTCCGGGGAGTCCCTCCCTGACGAGACTGCGGCCGGGCACGATGAGGCGTAGTTCCGCATGCTTCGAGTTCAGCTTCACATCGCGTGCGGTGACTTTCTCCTTTCTCACTTGCTCGATCTTCTGCACGACAAACCTGGCCGTACGCCCGTCGGCCCGCTTCACCTCGATGGGATCTCCGACCTTCACCCGTCCGGCGTCCCACAGCAGCCCCGGGCCCTTGACCGTGGCGTAGTGCGCGAGCACGACGGACACACCTTTCTCGCCGGGTGTGACACCGCCGGTGTACCAGCCGGCCTGATCCGCTTTGTCCACGGGCGGAGCCTGGAACTGATGCTTGTCGTCAAGTCCCAGCTTCAGCAGCGGCTTGGCGTATACGCGGACGGACGGGATTTTGAGTTCCACCGGCTTCGAAGCGCTCATGGGATCGCCCGGTGCCACGGCCGACGCGGTCGAAGCGCTGTGTCCGGGGTGGTGGCCGTCCGCGGCATCGCGGGAACCCGTGAGACCGCAGGCGGCCGTTGTACCACCGAGGCCGGCCAGGATGACTGCCGTTGCCAGGAGGCGACGGACATGAGGGCCGGGTGAAGAGATGACAGGCACGAGATTCCCCTGGATTCTTCTGACAAGGGTGAGCGATAGCGGAGACTAATCGCGCCGTTCAGGGGGTGATGCTGTATGACACGCCCCTCGGGTGTATCCGCACCGGACGAGTGAATTCAGCCCCCACCGATCCGGTCAATCGCCGTTCCGCTTGCCCCAGACGTACACACTGTCACCGATACGGAGCAAGGGCCAGAGCGCCTCGGCATCGTCGTAACGGAGATTAACACAGCCGTGTGAGCCAGGGTCCTCGAAAATGAAACGGTAGCTGGCGTGGAGGGCCTCGCCGCGGTCGAAGAATTGACTGTACGGCATCGGACCAGGGTACAGATCGGACCAGAAATCCTGCACACGGCGGTAGATTTTATGCAATCCGTTCCGCGTACTATGGCCGGGCATCCCGGTACGCGCGGGGACGGGCCCGAAGGTGACCTTCCCTGCTACCTGCACCCACAGCACCTGGTGGGACTGATCGACGCATACCACGCGCCGCGGCCGTTTGGGGCATCCCTTGAGTGACCTCTTGTGCGCCGTGGCCCACTCCACCATCGCGGCACGGTAGCTCTCCAGCTCGGCATATCCGTCCGCCGGGCTGATCTCGTACTTCTGCTGCATCTTCTGAATGGCCGCGCAGTCCGCCGCTGACTGCTTTCCGTCCTGTGGCAGGCTCAGGTACTTTTCCACTTGGCGCTGATAAGGCCCAGTGGAAACATCGCATTTTTCGGCGGGGTCGTCCGGTTCCGGAGCGAGTGGCTGACGGGGGCTCATGGCCGTGGCTCCCGATGCGATTGCCAGCACCAGAGGAAACGCCATACCCGCCATGGCCACCCAGATATGACTTCGACCGAAGCGGGCTCGTTTCTTCGCTGCCATCAGGTTCCTCCTCGATGCTGCGGTGTGCCATGGTGATGGAACCCCGATGCGTCATTCGAACCCGTTGACATTGCCTCATACTGTCAAACAATCACATCGCAGCTGTCACCTCATTGCCGATCGGCACTCCCGGCATGGTCGAAGCGATATGCGCGAGAGGGAAGGAAGCCCCACACCGTGCACACCTTGGAGAGGACTGCCGTGGTTGCGGCGGCCTCGTTCACTGTTGCCGCGACGCTGCTCAACCGGGCTGAACCGTCGTCCGACACAAGCGTCGAACACCTGAGAGCCGAGGTTCTGCAGGTTCTCCCTCACGACGAAGATGCCTTCACCGAAGGACTGGAATTGTCCGACGGCCTCCTGTTCGAGAGCACGGGTGGCGAAGGTGGTTCGTCCATCCGGGTCGGACCGCCCGCAAAGCCCCCGGACCGTCAGATGAACCTGCCCGCACCTCTCTTCGGAGAGGGGCTGACGGTGCTCGGACAGCGGTTGTGGCAGATCACGTGGCAGAACGGGGTGGCCATCGAACGGGATGCCAAGACTCTGCGGGAGCTGCGTCGGGTCACGTACTCCGGCGAGGGGTGGGGGCTCTGCCATGAGAGCGGAAAGAAGCGGCTGGTCATGAGCGACGGAACGTCACACCTGGCCTTCCGGGACCCGGATACGTTCGCCGAAGTCGGTGGGGTCGAGGTCACGCAGCAGGGGAAGCCGGTACCCCGTATCAACGAACTGGAGTGTTCGGGAGATTCCGTCTACGCGAACCTCTGGGAGACCGACCGCATCGTACGCATCGATCCGGCCACGGGGCATGTCACCGCCGAGGTGGACGCCTCCGGCCTGCTGACACCTGACGAGAAGTCACACGCCTCGGTCCTCAACGGAATCGCGGCCATTCCGGGAACCGGTGAATTCCTGCTGACCGGAAAATACTGGCCGAAGACGTTCCGTGTCTCCTTCAGGTCAACAACCAGGTGAAGACGTGACAGTGCCCCGGACCCGACACAGGGCCCGGGGCACACTGCCATCGATCAGACGTGCTGAGCGACGCGAGGCCTGTCCGCCTCAATGCCGCGGCGCTTGTGGTCCTTGTCCTTGTCCTTCTTGTGGCCCTTGTGGTGGTCCTTGCGGTGGTCCTTGTCCTTGTCCTTGTCCCGGGCGTCGACCCTTCCCTCGGTCGAGCACTCCGTGGCAGGGCCGCTCTCGGGGCAGTTGCTGCCCTCGGAGGAGGACACGATGGTGTTGTTCAGCCTCAGGTCGCCGAAGGGCCGCCGGTCGACGTGGACGGAGAACGTGATGGTCGCCGTCTCACCGGGCTCGAGCGCGCCCTGCCAGCTCAGCGTGGGCTCGTCGTACGTGACGTCTCCGGTGCTGGCTTCCGCGTCACCGTTGTACTGGGCGTCGTCCAGCAGACCGGAGAGGTCGTCGCTGAAGTTGGCCGGGTGGGAGGAGGTGTAGGGGATGTCACCGGTGTTGTGCACCTCGATGGTGTACTTGACGGTGTCGCCGGGCCTCACCGTGCTGGGCCCTTCCTGCGTTTTGGTGATCGTCAGGCTGCCGGGCTTGTAGGTCTCGTTGCTGCCCTTGTTGTTGTCCGGGTTCGGGTCGTCCTCCTTGCCCTCGACGGACGCGGTGTTCTCGATGTTGGAGAAGCCCTGGTCCGCCGTGCCGGTCACGGTGATCGTGACGCTGTCGCCCTTCGCCAGATGGCCTCCGGTGCAGGTCAGCACGCCGGCGGAGATGGTGCATCCCGGCGTCAAGGTGTGCGCGTCGAGCAGCTTCGACGGGAGGTGGTCGGTGACGGTCCAGCCGGTCGAGTCGTCCGGGCCGTTGTTCTTCACCGTGATGGTGTACGTGACCGGGTCACCCGGGTCCGCGGACGCCGCGCCCGACTTCGTCAGCTGCAGGTCGGCGTGCGCCTGGTGGGGCGGGGTGACCGGCGTGACCGGGGTCTCCACCGTGCTTGTGTTGTTGTTGGGGTTCGGGTCGGTTTCGTTGCCTTGGACTGAGGCGGTGTTGCGGATGGTGGTGTAGCCCGGGCCGGCGGTGCCGGTCACGGTGACTGTGTTGCTGGCGTTGTTGGCCAGTGGGCCTGCGGTGCAGGTCAGCTGGCTACCGGTGATGCTGCAGCCGGGGTTGCTGGTGGTGGGGTTGAGTAGTCCTGGCGGGAGCGCGTCGGTGATGGTGTAGCCGGTGGAGTCGTCCGGGCCGTTGTTGTGCACGGTGAGGGTGTAGGTGACCGGGTCGCCTTCCTTCACCGTGGCGGGGCCGGTCTTGGTGATCGCCAGGTCCGCTTGTTGTGGTGTGACGGGGGTGTTTGCGGTGCTTGTGTTGTTGTTGGGGTTCGGGTCGGTTTCGTTGCCTTGGACTGAGGCGGTGTTGCGGATGGTGGTGTAGCCCGGGCCGGCGGTGCCGGTCACGGTGACTGTGTTGCTGGCGTTGTTGGCCAGTGGGCCTGCGGTGCAGGTCAGCTGGCTACTGGTGATGCTGCAGCCGGGGTTGCTGGTGGTGGGGTTGAGTAGTCCTGGCGGGAGCGCGTCGGTGATGGTGTAGCCGGTGGAGTCGTCCGGGCCGTTGTTGTGCACGGTGAGGGTGTAGGTGACCGGGTCGCCGACCTTCACCGAAGCCGGGCCCGCCTTCGAGATCGCCAGGTCCGCCGATCGAGGCGAGATCGGGATGGCCGCCGTGCTCTGGTTGTTGGAGGTGTCCGGGTCGGGGTCCGTGCCGGTGACACCCGCGGTGTTCTGGATGCTGGTGAAGCCCTGGCCCGCGTAGCCGGTCACGGTGATCACGAAGTCGGCGCCGGCCGCCAGCGGACCACCGGTGCAGGTCAGTACGCTGTTGAGGATGCCGCAACCGGCGGTGCTGGTCGCCGGGTTGACCAGCCCCGGAGGAAGCGGGTCGGTGACGGTCCAGCCGCTGGAGTCGTCCGGGCCGTTGTTGTGCACGGTGATGGTGTAGCTGACCGGGTCACCCGGCTTCGCCGACGCCGTGCCCGTCTTCGTCACCTGCAGGTCGGCGCTCGCCTGCGCGGTCGTCACCGAAGCGGTGTTGTCGGTGAGGTCCGAGTCGATGTCGTTGCCGATGACCGTCGCCGTGTTGGTCAGGGGGCCCGAGAAGTTCAGCCCGACGGTGGCCGTCACCGTGATGACGTCGCTCGCCCCGCTCGCCAGCGCGCCGCCAGTGCACGAAATGCTCGTGCCGTTGAGGGTGCAGTTGGTGTTGGCACCGGTGACCACGTTGACGTTGTTCAAGCCGATCGGCAGCGTGTCGTCGACCGCGTAACCACTCGAGGGGTCCGGGCCGTTGTTCGTCACCGTGAGCGTGTAGGTGATCTGGGAACCGGGCTTGTAGCTGGTGGGGCTCACCTGCTTGGTGATCGCCATGTTCGCGTTGGCTCCGAAGCACGATGTGGCGTCGATGGCGGCGTCGTTCGGCGCCGTCTGCGTCGAGACCACAGTGAAGGTCGGGTTGATCGGGTTGTTCACCGAGACCCGGGAGACAACGGCGGGGCCGGTCGTGACGGTGTTGTGGATGAACCCCAGGTCCCCGTTGCCGTAAACGTAGGCACCTCCGGCGCCGCCGGGCAGACCCGGGTTGGCGAAGACCGTTACGGTGCCGTCCAGGGCGATGCGCTCGATGTCCCCGGTCGTGGTGGCGCCCCAGAAGTAGCCGCCCGAGAACACGATGTCCGCGTCGCTGAGGGATTGCGAGACACCGGCCGCGTTGTGGAGCGGAATCCCGGTGGCCGTATGAGTAGTGCCGGTCAGATCGATCTGGTACAGGGTGGCGGAGCCCGTCACCGTGACATAGAAGTTGCCGTTCGCGTCGAATCCACCGATGTTGTACGCGCCTGTGGTGAGGGTGGGCAGCGTGGTCGCGCCGAGATCGGTGACCGCACCTGTAGTGGCGTCGATGGACACCAGATGGTTGTTGGTCGAGTCGATGGCGTACAGAACGCGAGTGGTCGGGTGGATACCCATGGCGTTGTAGCCGTTGGTGTACGCGGTACCCGGGGGCACCGGAGCGAAAGTGATGGTGCCCGCTCCCGGAGTGCCGAGATTGAGCACGGTGCCGGCGCCGGCACCGCCGACCGACTCGTAGATCTCGCCGGTGCAGGGGGCGGGGATCGGCTGCGCCTGAGCGAGGGAACGCGCCCCCTTGGCCTGAACGACGTGGCTGAGGGCAGCGGCGGCCGCGGTGGAGGATGCCATGCCCGAAGCCAGCGCGGTCATGATGCTCACGACGGTGAGCGCCGACAGTGCTCCGGTGCGTCGAGCACCCAGTCGCATGCCGTTACCTTGACTCACGAGGTTTGACCCCTTCATGCCGTAGGCGCAACACAGCTGAGGACAGGCGTCAGCTGCCGAATGCAGCCTGTCGGAAGATTCCAGCTGAAGAAGAACACAAGTGAGCTTTATTGATCGCTTATGGCACGGCTGACCAGGTCCTTTTAGCTCCAATGGTGCCTTTTTCATACACAACACGCGATCCCGAAGGGAATCGTTTTGTCGACACGTAAATGTCGTTCAAATTGAGTGTTCCGATATCGCCCTTCCCGGCATATGTGCAGGTCACCGGCCTGTAGGGTGTGCGGGTGGCGACAAACGATCGCGGCTCGGATAATTTCGCATACGCGACCTGGGTGGCGAAAGAGTGGCCACGTCCGGCGGGCGTCCCGAAATGTATTCCTCGGTATGGGATTGTCGCCGCTGCCCACCGGTACGGCCCAGCAAAAAAGCCCTCCCGAAGGGAGGGCGGGGTGTGGCGCCCCCGGCAGGACTCGAACCTGCGGCCAAGCGCTTAGAAGGCGCCTGCTCTATCCACTGAGCTACGGGGGCCGGTGTGATGGCGTGTCGTGGTGCCCGGGTCGGGCTGATCCGTGACCTTGCCGGGGACAAGGATAGGGCTCCCGGGTCCCTGTCCCTGATGCTTCGCCTCCGTGGCTCGATGTGGAGGTTCGGTGAAGCGGTCCTGATAATCGCAGGCAGGTACGAATCGTGCATCGCTTTTGACGTCTCGCGCCCCGGGTGTTGTGCACTCGTTATGCCTGCGTCCCAGTCGCCCCTTCCGTCCCGTGTGTCCTGTTGGCGCGCAGACACGCCCATATGCTTCAGAAAGCATCCAAAATTGGGCATTCTTCGCATGTGGTGACCTTGGACGTACGGCCTCAGCTGCTCGACGCACTCTTCGCCCTGCGCGACCGTGTCGCCGCCGCACGCTTCCCGCTGCCCCTGGCGGGGGCTCCACGCGCGCGTGCCAACCGCGACGAACTCCTTGCACAGCTCGACGACTATGTGGTGCCCCGGCTGAGAGAGCCTGAAGCGCCGTTGCTGGCCGTTGTCGGCGGATCCACCGGGGCCGGTAAGTCGACCCTCGTCAACTCCCTCGTGGGGCGCAGGGTCAGCGAGGCCGGCGTCCTGCGGCCCACTACCCGTACGCCCGTTCTCGTCTGCCATCCCGAGGACCACCACTGGTTCAGCGGCCTGCGCATCCTGCCCGACCTCACGCGCGTGTGGGTGCCGCATCAGGACTGCGGCGACGAGCTGTCCCCTCTCGTCGGGCGCGAGGAACGGGTGCTGCGCATCGAGACCGCCGACACGCTGCCGCGCGGGCTCGCCCTGCTCGACGCGCCCGACATCGACTCCCTGGTGGCCGGCAACCGGATTCTTGCCGCCGAGTTGATCTGCGCCGCCGACATCTGGGTCCTGGTCACCACCGCCGCCCGGTACGCCGACGCCGTCCCGTGGCACCTGCTGCGGACCGCCAAGGAGCACCGGGCGACCCTCATCACCGTGCTCGACCGCGTACCCCACCAGGTGGTGGCCGAGGTGTCGCGGCAGTACGGCGCCCTGCTGGCCAAGGCCGGGCTCGGCCACGTGCCCCGCTTCACCGTCCCCGAACTGCCCGAGTCCGCCTGGGGCGGGGGACTCCTGCCCGCCACCGCCGTCGCGCCCCTGCACGCGTGGCTCACGCACCAGGTACAGGATCCAGCCGCCCGTGAGGCCGCCATGCTCCGGACGGCACACGGCGTCCTCGACTCCCTGAACTCGCGCATGCCCGAGCTGGCGGGGGCCGCCGCCGCCCAGTACGCCGCGGCGTTGCGGCTCACGGCCGCCGTCGACACGGCGTACGACACCGAGTACGCGCGTGTGCAGGAGCGCCTGCAGTCCGGTGCGGTCCTCGCCGGCGACGCCCTGAAGCGGTGGCGCAGCTACCCCTTGGACTGCACTGCCGGTGAACTGCTCGACGCCCTCGTCGGAAGCCTGGGCGCTCTGCTGCTGTGCGCCGTCACGGCCGCCGACGAGCGCATCGACGACGCCTGGCGGCGCGAACCGGCGGCCGGCGTCGCGGGGTTGACCGACCGTGATCCCACCTTGGAGAGCGCCGAGCACCGGATCGGGATGACCGTACGACGCTGGCGGCGCATCCTCGAGGAGTACGCCGAGGAACTGGTGCGCGACCTCGACAAGAGCACCGCCTCGGATGCCGAGTCGGTGGCCGCCCTCGTCGCCACGGCCCTGCTGGGCGGACGCAGGGCGCAGACGGCCGGCGAGGGTCTCGCCGAACGGATCGGTGCACAAGGGGCGTTGCGGCTGCGTGACCGCGCCGCGCGACTGCTCTCCGAATACCTCGACCGGGCGCTGCGCACCGAACGCGAGCGCCGTATGGCCCCTCTCGACGCCCTCGACGTCCAGGCCGAGCCCCAGGCCGAACTCATCGCCGCGCTGTCCGTACTGCAGAAGGAGAGGTGACCGCGGTGACCGCCGCCACCGAGCACCCTGAGCACGCCGAGCACTCCGAGGACGAGCCCACGGACAGGACCGCCGCCGCGACCGATGAACGGCCCGAGGGCGAGCGGTGCGCCACCGCACTCCCCAAAGGGGACGACGACGGTGAGCACGCACGCGTGGAACACGATTTCGGGCAAACGGATGTGAAAACTGAGTCGCCTGAGCAAGGTGATACCCCGGATGCGGCCGCACGGGACGGATTCCCGGCGGTGCGTTCAGACGGATTCCCGGCAGTGCGTTCATCGGACAAGGGCATGGACGCGAGCGTGGAGGACGAGGCCCGCCAGGTGTACCTGGGAGACGGGGCCCGGAACGGGTGCGTGGCGGGTGGGGACCGATGCGGGTGTGCGGAGACCGAGGCCCGGCACGGAGGCCGGGAAGCTGAAGTCCGGTACGGGGACGAGGGGCCTGGCGGCCAGTACGGGGGCATCGAGGACGACTGCCGGCACGCGCGCGTGGAGTTCGACGAACCGGGGGCGCGTCAGGAGTCCGGGACCGTATGGGACGACGGACTGATCGCCAGACGCGCGCCCGACACGGCCTCCGGGCAGGAGACGGCCGTACTCGGCGCGGTCGTACGACAGCCCGCTTCCCTCGCCTACGACGGCCCCCTGCGGTCGCGACTGGACGCGCTGCGGGAGCTGGTGGGCCTGTCACGGACCCGACTGGACAGCCGCACTCTCGCCGAGGCGAGCCGGGTCCTGGACGAGGCGGCCGCACGGCGCAGGCTCTCCGGGGAGCACACCGTGGTCGCCCTCGCGGGTGCCACCGGCAGCGGCAAGTCGATGCTCTTCAACGCGCTGGCCGGAGTGACCATTTCGGAGACCGGTCTGCGGCGGCCGACCACCGCCGCGCCGATCGCATGCAGCTGGAGCGACGGCACGGCCACGCTCATCGACCGGCTCGGCATCCCCGGGCGGCTGCGCCGGCGCCCCGTGCCGAGCGCGGACGGCGAGTCGCAGCTGCGGGGGCTCGTCCTGATCGACCTGCCCGACCACGACTCCGCGGCCGTGCAGCACCGGGAGCAGGTCGACCGCATCCTGGCACTCGTCGACGCGGTCATCTGGGTCGTCGATCCCGAGAAGTACGCCGACGCAGTCCTCCATGAGCGCTATCTGCGTCCCATGGCCGGACACGCCGAGGTCATGTTCGTCGTCCTGAACCAGGTGGACCGGCTGCCCGGGGAGGCCGCCGACCAGGTGCTGGACGATCTGCGGCGGCTGCTCGACGGGGACGGGATCGCCCTGGGGGAGTACGGCGAACCGGGCGCGACCGTGCTCGCGCTGTCCGCGCTCACCGGGGAGGGTGTGGGCGAACTGCGCGAGGCGCTCGGGCAGTTCGTGGCCGAGCGCGGGGCGGCCGCACGCCGTATCTCCGCCGACGTGGACGCTGCCGCGGCCCGGCTGCGTCCCGTCTACGCGACCGGGGCGCGTACCGGGCTCGGTGAGGAGGCGCGCGAGGAGTTCGCCGGACGACTCGCGGACGCGGTGGGCGCGACGGCCGCGGGAGAGGCGGCCGAGCGCGCGTGGCTGCGCAACGCCAATCGCGCGTGCGGCGCGCCCTGGCTACGGCTGTGGCGTTGGTGTCTGGACCGGCGCGAACCCTCCACCGGACGGCTGTCGGTGGGGGCGCCCGCCGACGAGGAGACGGCCGCCCGGCAGCGCGTGGAGCAGGCCGTGCGGACGGTGGCGGACCGGGCCGCGGCCGGGTTGCCCGTGCCCTGGGCCCAGGCGGTGCGTGAGGCCGCGGTACGCAGCGCGCAAGGACTGCCGGAGGCGCTGGACGAACTGGCCGTGCGCGAAGCGGTGCCACCCGCGGGGCCGCCGCGCCCGGGTTGGTGGCCCGTAGCGGTGCTGGCACAGGCTGTGATGACGCTCCTTCAAGTCGTGGGCGTGCTGTGGCTGCTGGGGCAGATGGTCGGTTTCATGGCGCCGGTCCTCGGGGTGCCGCTGCTGCTGATGGCGGTCGGCCTGGTCGGAGGTCCGGCCATCGAGTGGGGCTGCAGGATGGCCGCGCGGGGACCGGCCCGGCGATACGGGCTCGAGGCGGAACGGCGGCTGCGTGACGCGGCCGCCGGATGCGGGCGGGCCCGGGTGCTGGATCCGGTGGCGGCGGAGCTGCTGCGGTACGGGGAGGTGCGGGAGCAGTACGCCAAGGCCACCGGGGCCGTGGCGGGGGCGCGGGTGGGGTGAGTCCCGCCGCGGGTCCTGCCGCGCCCCCACCGCGAGTCCTGCCGTGCGTTCCGTGGGGAGGGGCGGCCGGACCGGAGCGGAAGTACTCGTTCGGGTGGCGGAGTTGTCCACAACCAGGCGGTGGCCCACAGCGCTCAGCGGGTTCGGGCCGGCGGAGGCAGTCTGATCTCGCGGCGATCGCAGCGAACGCGGTCGTCGCACCGGCGGCGGCATGCGACATGGCGTGACCGCCGCGGCAGACGCCGCCGTACGGGATGGGCCCGTACGCGTTGTGGGCCCGGCGCGGCAGCCGGGCCGAGGGAGGGGTATCGCATGAACGAGACGATGGTGTGCGTGGTCGGCAACGTCGCCACCCAGCCGGTGTACCGGGAATCGCCGACGGGTCCCACAGCGCGCTTCCGGCTGGCGGTGACGGCGCGCTATCTGGACCGCGAGAAGAACGCGTGGACGGACGGGCATACGAACTTCTTCACGGTGTGGGCCCGGCGTTCCCTGGCCACGAACGTCGCCGCGTCCGTGGCCGTGGGCGACCCGCTCGTCGTACAGGGGCGGCTGAAGGTGCGGACCGAGCAGCGGGACGGACAGGGCTGGCTGTCGGCGGACCTGGATGCGGCGGCGATCGGCCACGATCTGTCGCGTGGCACGTCGGCCTTCCGGCGGTCGTCCAGGCCCGAGGCACAGACCGGGGGCTCGCCGCAGCCCGAACCCAACTGGGAGACAGATCCGGAAAGTCGGCCCGAGCATGCGGATCAACGTGAGGCGGCGGCTCAACCGCACGCGGAGCCAGCCGGAGTGACATGACGTCAGGGCGGGTTCGCCCTGCCCTGGCCGAACTGCCGTTTATCGGCGAATGCGGCGGAGGATGCCCGAACATCCCCATGGATTTGTCGATAAGCGCAGCTCACAGGCTGTGTGAGCGATAACGATTCCGAGTCGGATCGGTTATCCGACGTCATGACTGGGGAGAGGGGTGCGCCGCGTCCTTAGGATGCCGGGCATAGCTCTCGGGGCTTCTGACTCTGCTGGTGGGACCGTACCCCCCCACATCAACGGGTCCTGCTCGAAGGGGAATTCTGTGTTTGTTTCGTTCTCTGCGGCGTCCGCGCACAGGCGAGGGGCCGCCCGCCTCGCCGCCGCGACGCTGGTGTCCGGACTCGTCGCGGCGGGCCTGCTGGCCACCGCGGGCGTGGCGGCCGCCGACGGGACACCGCAGAGCGAAGGGGGAGCGACCGCGACCATGAGCGGCCTCAAGACGTTCGGAGCCGCTGTCATACACGACGGCGGCACGGACGAGCAGGTGGCCGCGGGTCTGTTCGAAATGTCCGTCGACGGCGGCGGCACCCTGCAGACCTACTGCATCGACATCCACAACCCCTCGCAGAGGGACGCCAAGTACCACGAGACGGCGTGGAGCGGCACGTCCCTGAACGGCAACAGGAACGCCGGCAAGATCCGCTGGATCCTGCGCAACTCCTACCCGCAGGTCAACGATCTGGCGGCGCTGGCGGCCGAGGCCGGGGCGAAGGGCCTCACCGAGCAGGACGCGGCGGCCGGCACACAGGTGGCGATCTGGCGCTACTCGGACGGTGCCGACGTGGACGCGGTCGCCCCGCAGGCGCAGAAGCTCGCCGACTATCTGGAGAAGCACGCGCAGAACCTCCCGGAGCCCGCCGCCTCCCTGACGCTCGACCCGCCCGCCGTCTCGGGCCACCCGGGTGAGCGGCTCGGCCCGGTCACGGTGCACACCAACGCGGACGGCGTGACGGTGACGCCCCCGGCCGACGCCGTCGCGAACGGAGTGAAGATCGTCGGCGAGGACGGCAAGGAGATCTCGTCCGCGAAGGACGGCAGCCGGATCTACTTCGAGGTGCCGAAGAAGGCGCAGGACGGTTCGGCCGAGCTGACCGTCCAGGCGTCGACCACCGTGCCGGTCGGCCGGGCCTTCGCCTCCGAGACCCGCAGCCAGACGCAGATACTCGCCGGTTCGAGCGAATCCACCGTCTCGGCGACGGCGGCGGCGGACTGGGCCGCCACCGGCGCGATACCCGCGCTGTCGGCCGAGAGGAACTGCGCCAAGGGCGGCATGGACATCACCGCGGTGAACAAGGGCGACGAGGCGTTCACGTTCGCGCTGATGGGGTCCGAGCACACCATCCCGGCCGGAAGGTCGCAGACGGTGACCATCCCGTTGCAGGAGGACCAGGCCTACGACTTCACGATCAAGGGGCCGGGCGGCTACGAGAAATGGTTCAAGGGGGTCCTCGACTGCAAGACCGAGAGCAGCAGGAGCGACGTGACCACCCAGACGCTCAGTGAGCCCAGCCCCGCGACTGCGGGCGTCACGGCTCCCACGGACACCAACCTCGCCGAAACAGGCACCTCGAACGCGACCCCGCTCATTGCGGGCACGGCCATGGCCCTGGTCGTACTCGGCGGCGCGGCCCTCCTCCTGATCCGCAAGAAGACGCCACCGACGCAGGACTGACCGGTACCGGCGACCCGGACGCGCCTCCTGGGATGCCCGGGGCCACCCACACTCTGTGGACGACGGTCACCGGGCGTGCGCCGAGGAGTCGCTCAGCGCTCGGTCAACGCTTGGTAGCGGTCGAAACAGTCACGGGCGTCGGGAACGAAGTTCCTGATGCGTATCGCGTCGCGCAGTTCGACCGGCGTCAGCCAGGTGTGCCAGGCGATCTCTGAGGCATCCGGCGCGATCGGCAGGTCGAGGTCGGCTTCGTGCAGGCCGAGCCAGTACGGGCTGATCGCTCCTTGGCACAGGTACTTGAAGAGGAACCGCGCAGGGGCGCGGACTCCGAGTTCCTCGGCGAGTTCACGGGAGGCGGCGGCCGGATAGGACTCGCCGATGTCCACGGCGCCGCCGATCAGCCAGTTGTACTGGCCGGGAAAGCGGGAGGCGTGATCAGGGCGCCGGTGAACGAGAATCCGGCCGTCGGCGTCGCGGCAGATGGTGGTGGCGACACGGTGCAGCCACCCGTGACGGATGGCTTCGCCTCGATCGACCACGCCCAGTACCCGATCCTGCTCGTCCACCCGTTCCACCAGTTCTCCCACGGCGGCCACGATGCCACACTGCCGGATGGCCTTCAGGCGCCCGCGTGGCCGAGGGCCGCTACAGGCCTCGGCCACGTCCATGCCGAGGGAGGCGGGGGCATCCTTCGCTGCCTGACCACCGGTTGCGGCCACGCCGGCGTCCTCCAGCAGCTGCACGGTCGTGCGGCGCGCCTGTGACAGTTCGAGGCCCTGTCGGCGGAGCACTTCGCTCGCCGTACCCGCGGTCTGGGCCCGGCCGAGCAGGAGGTGCCGGTGCCGATGAAGTCGTGCTTCAGCGCGAGCGCCGCGTCCTGGGATGCCGCCACGGCCCGTCAAGGAATCCTGACAGGGGTCGCACGTGGAGAGAAGCGCGGCTGAGGCCGGCGCGGGGTTGCTGGAAACACACGTGGCGGGTGCTCAGTAGGAGCACCCGCCATCGTGGCTGAGTTTCGGGGGATCAGTTCAGAACCGGGCGGACGCAGGTCACCAGTGGTCGTGCTCTGACCGGGACGATGACGCGGGCGGGATGCTCTGGTCGTACTGGAAGACGTTGTGGGGGTCGTACTTCGCCTTGATCTGGCGCAGCCGGTCGAAGTTGGATTCCCAGTAGGCGGTTTCCCAGTCCTGCTGTCCGATGTTCGGCACGTTGACGTAGGCGCCGTTCACGTAGGGCCGCAGCGCCTGGCTGAACTCGGCGATCCAGGCCTGGCACTGCGAGGTGAGCGGGTCGCAGACGCCTGGTTGTGTTCCACGCTTTCCCCAGCCGACGCCGGGCTCGGAGTAGAAAAGCGCGTCGCGATGCGGGAACGCAGTGCCGCCGCGGGGGCTCTTCCTGACGTTCCCGCCGAAGGCCTGGACGAAGAAGTTGCTGTCATCCGTCGGGGCGTCCTGCATGAACGAGGTGACGATGTCGATCGCTTCGCTTGGGAACGGCTTTCTGGTGAACTGCGAGAAGAACTTCCAGTTCGCGGGTTCGAGCTCGGTGGGAATCTGGAATCCCGCATATACGTCGCCCCAGTTACCGACCTGCGTCGTGACATCGGGGCTGTCGATCGACAGGATCGGGGCCAGCAACTGCTTCGCCTCGTCCGGCGTTCCTTCGGGGAGAACCCCGAACAGGAAGATCTGGTTTCTGTGGATCTCGAGCTGGGTTCCGAGGCGGTCGTCGGTGGTCGGTGCCGTACGCTGATATGCGTCGAAGATGGCGTGGAGGTCTCCAATACCCTGCCACGTCGCCTGCAGATAAGTGACGCTCTTCAACGGTGCCACTTTGTAGGTGAGTGACGTGACGATCCCGAAGTTGCCGTTCCCCGCCCCGCGGAGCGCCCAGAGCAGGTCCGACTTCTGGCGCAGATCCGCCTTGATCACCTTGGCGCACTCGTCACCCGACGCGACGACGATCTCAGCCCCCACAAGGCTGTCGCAGGCCATGCCGAGCCAGCGGGTGAGGAAGCCGAAGCCGCCGCCGAGTGTCGCACCGGACAGGCCGACGCTGCCCTCCGTTCCCGTCGTCACCGCGAAGTCCTGCTTCGCGAGCGTGGTCACCGCTTCAAGCTGGTTGAGCCCGGCGCCGACTGTCGCGATACGAGAGTCGGTGTCGATGTGGACCGACTTCAATTCGCTGATGTCGATCACGAGACCGTTGTCCACGTTCGACCAGCCCTCGAGGGCGTGGCGGCCGCTCCGCACCCGCAGCGCGACGTCATTCTGCCGCGCCCATGTGAGGGCGTTGACCACGTCCTGGGTGTTCTGGGCGAAGACGATGACCAGCGGATAGTGAGAGAAGAGCTGGTCCCAGCCGAGGCGCGCGTCCGTGTACGTGGGGTCGTCGGGGCGGACGATGCGGCCGGTGAGCTGGGCCGGCGGGCACTTCCTTCCGGCCCCTTCGCCCGCGGCACTCGCGGCACTCGCGGCGCTCGCGGCCGGGGCACCTACGGCCGCAATGCCCGGAACAACGACCGCGCCGACGCCGGCGGCCGCTGTTGCCTTGAGCATGCCGCGGCGAGAAAAATCGTGCATGGTCCGTATCCTCTCTACCGGGATACGCCAGTAATTGGCTAAGGAAAATCTCGTCCGCCAGCTGGCGCGTTGAATCCTTTGTGGACGATTCCTGGGGGCCGCAGATTAACAGGGGCGACCCGTGACGATGTTGCCCGACACGCTTACTGGGGGCGATGGCGAAATGTTGAGGAATGATATGTGTAGACGGCTGAGAATTAGCCCAGCCGTATGGAGAACGTGGAGTTCGCGCCTGTGGCAATTTCCCTCGCCCGGCCCAACTTGCAGAAAAACTCGGGAGATATTTCCAGCTGATTAATCTGATTCCGCTGCGGTCTTCGATCCAGCGCGGAATTTTGCAGCGACGGGCAGTAATGCAACCCGATGGGAGCCTTGTCGCGGCTCGCGCTCGGCTCGCCCTGGGTGTCAGCGACCTTGAGCGCGAGCCCGGACTGGTCCGCTGCGCATCTTCAGCAGCTCGGCGATGGTGAGGTGTTCGCCGCCCGGCACTCCGGGAGCGTAGGCGGACGCCGGGTCGCTCAGCCGCAGCTTGCCGTCCTGGGCGAGGAGGAGGATCAGCGCTGCGGTCATGGTCTTGGTGTTGGATGCGATCCGGAAGTGGTCGCCCATAGTGGGCGGTTCGGCCGTGCCCAACTCGCGTACCAGGCGAGACCAACTCATACCAACGCCCTGACCTGCGTAAATAACGTCCATGGCTGATGATCTTGTTCTGCGGGGCAAGGCCTGCTCAGCGGCCGATCGCTGGGCCGTCCCGGAGCCGTGCGATGGCGCCCGAAGCCGATCGATGACGACCGACAGCGACGTCGAGCCCCAGCCGCCAGCAGCGAAACCCCAGGTCAGAGCCCCCTGGCCAGACGGGTTTCCGTCCAGGGGTAGCGGTCAGGCAAGATGGGGTGTATCTGCCCACTGCCAGATTTCAAGCTGCCGGACGGTTTCTCTTGGCTGAGTTCATTTACACCATGCGCAAGGCGCGCAAGGCGCACGGCGACAAGGTGATTCTCGACGACGTCACCCTGAGCTTCCTCCCGGGAGCAAAGATCGGTGTCGTCGGCCCGAACGGCGCCGGTAAGTCGACCGTCCTCAAGATCATGGCGGGGCTGGAGCAGCCCTCCAACGGTGACGCGTTCCTCACGCCCGGCTACAGCGTCGGCATCCTGCTCCAGGAGCCCCCGCTGAACGAGGAGAAGACCGTCCTGGAGAACGTCCAGGAGGGTGTCGCCGAGATCAAGGGCAAGCTCGACCGGTTCAACGAGATCGCCGAGCAGATGGCGGTCGAGTACACCGACGCGCTGATGGAGGAGATGGGCAAGCTCCAGGAGGACCTCGACCACGCCAACGCGTGGGACCTGGACTCCCAGCTGGAGCAGGCCATGGACGCGCTGGGCTGCCCGCCCGGCGACTGGTCCGTCACCAACCTCTCCGGTGGTGAGAAGCGCCGCGTCGCGCTCTGCAAGCTCCTGCTGGAGCAGCCCGACCTGCTGCTCCTCGACGAGCCCACCAACCACCTCGACGCCGAGTCCGTGAACTGGCTGGAGCAGCACCTGGCCAAGTACCCGGGCACCGTCGTCGCGGTCACCCACGACCGGTACTTCCTGGACAACGTCGCCGGGTGGATCTGCGAGGTGGACCGCGGTCGCCTTCACGGCTACGAGGGCAACTACTCCAAGTACCTCGAGACCAAGGCCACCCGCCTCAAGGTCGAGGGCCAGAAGGACGCCAAGCGGCAGAAGCGCCTCAAGGACGAGCTGGAGTGGGTTCGCTCCAACGCCAAGGGGCGGCAGGCCAAGTCCAAGGCGCGTCTGGCCCGCTACGAGGAGATGGCCGCCGAGGCCGACAAGATGCGGAAGCTGGACTTCGAGGAGATCCAGATCCCGCCGGGCCCGCGTCTGGGCAACATCGTGGTCGAGGTGGACCAGCTCAACAAGGCCTTCGGTGAGAAGGTCCTCGTCGACGGTCTCAGCTTCACCCTGCCGCGCAACGGCATCGTCGGCGTCATCGGCCCGAACGGCGCCGGCAAGACCACGCTGTTCAAGATGATCCAGGGCCTGGAGACCCCGGACTCCGGCAACATCAAGGTCGGCGAGACCGTCAAGATCTCGTACGTCGACCAGAGCCGCGAGAACATCGACCCGAAGAAGACGCTGTGGGAGGTCGTCTCCGACGGGCTCGACTACATCAACGTCGGACACGTCGAGATGCCGTCCCGCGCCTATGTCTCCGCCTTCGGGTTCAAGGGGCCGGACCAGCAGAAGCCCGCGGGTGTCCTGTCCGGTGGTGAGCGCAACCGCCTCAACCTGGCGCTCACCCTGAAGCAGGGCGGCAACCTGCTGCTCCTCGACGAGCCGACCAACGACCTGGACGTCGAGACGCTGTCGTCGCTGGAGAACGCGCTGCTCGAGTTCCCCGGCTGCGCGGTCGTCGTCTCCCACGACCGGTGGTTCCTGGACCGTGTGGCGACGCACATCCTCGCCTACGAGGGCGACTCCAAGTGGTTCTGGTTCGAGGGCAACTTCGAGTCGTACGAGAAGAACAAGATCGAGCGGCTCGGCCCGGATGCGGCCCGTCCGCACCGTGCCACCTACAAGAAGCTGACCCGGGGCTGATCGATCTTGCGGCACCTCTACCGCTGCCCGCTGCGCTGGTCGGACATGGACGCGTACGGCCACGTCAATAACGCGATCTTCCTCCGCTACCTGGAGGAAGCACGTATCGACTTCCTGACGCGCCCGGACAAGCAGTTCAAGCAGGGGTCGGTGGTGGCGCGCCACGAGATCGACTACAAGCGGCAGCTCGTCCACCGGCGCGAGCCGGTGGACGTGGAGCTGTGGGTCGCGGAGATCAAGGCGGCGTCCTTCACGATCACCTACGAGGTCAAGGACGAGGATCACCTCTACGTCCGGGCCTCGACGGTGGTCGTGCCGTTCGACTTCGAGACCCAGCGGCCGCGCCGGATCACCGCGGAGGAACGGGAGTTCCTTCAGGAGTACACGGACGACGAGGAGGAGGCCGTCGCCGCATGACGGTGCTCCATCTCGCCGACGACGGGGAGGCGGCGGACCTCGCCGCCTTCCTGGCCCGCCTGATCCACTACGACCGCAGCGCCGCGGTGCGCCTGCAGGCGACCGGCACGACGCTGGCGGTGTTCGGGCGCCCACCGTCGTTCGAGGTGCTCGCGGTCCGTGCGGTGCGGCTCGCCAAGCCGTACGAGAACGGGCTGGACGTCCAACTCGATGTGACCGTGTCCGCGGGTGAACTCCTGGAGTCCGTCGACGAGTCGGCGGCCACGGCCGCCGTGCCCGACGCCGTCACCGGGCCGCCGTGGGCCGGAGTTCTGCCGCCGCGCGGCGGCTGGCGGCAGGAGCGAGGGCTGCCGACGCCGGACGAGCTGCGGGCGACCGTGGCCGCGGCGGTGGCCGAATTCCGGTCGCGTACGGAGGAGTTGCCGCCGGAGCGGCGGACGCGCCCCGAACTCGACCGGATCGGCAGGGAGATCTGGTCCCGCGAGGTGGGGGACACCGGGCTCCCGGTGCGGGCCGTCCACGCGGCCCAGTCGCTCGGCTTCCTGCGCCCCGCCCCGAAGGCGCCCGCCGACGAGCCGCTGGGGCTGTTCTCGTCGGGCGCGTGGCTGAGGCTGCGCACGCCGTACGGGTCGATCGCCGTACGCCGGGCCGGGCTCGGTGTGCTGGGCGTCAGCGTCCGCTGACGGCGGCCCGCGGAGGGAACCCCGGCGCCGGTCGGCCGGGGTCACGAGGGCTCAGCCGGGGGTGTTCACCATCGACGCGGCGGCGTACGTCAGGTAGTTCCACAGCGTCGTCCGGTGCTCCTCGGAGAGACCGAGTTCGTCGACGGCGACGCGCATGTGCTTGAGCCAGGCGTCGTGGGCGGCCTGGTCCACGGTGAACGGGGCGTGGCGCATACGCAGCCGGGGGTGGCCGCGGTTCTCGCTGTACGTCGTGGGGCCGCCCCAGTACTGGATCAGGAACAGGGTGAGGCGCTCCTCGGCCGGGCCCAGGTCCTCCTCGGGGTACATGGGCTTGAGGAGCGGGTCCTCGGCGACTCCCTCGTAGAAGCGGTGGACGAGGCGGCGGAAGGTCTCCTCCCCGCCGACCTGCTCGTAGAAGGTCTGCTCCTGAAGCGTGCCGCGCCGGATCTCATTCACATGGTCCATGGTCTCAGACGCGGCGACCGAGGACCGAAGGCTTAGGACCAGCGGTCCAAGGGGTGAGAAGGGCCGGCCCCGGCGAAGGGCCCCGGACCGGGTGCGCGCGTGCCCGCATCGGGTCGTCGTCTCCCGAAGCACGGTGGAGATGAAGCACAGTGGAGATATGGGCGCGTACGCTCTCGACCACGATCTGGAGGACCTCGCCACGTCGGCGCGGGCCGAACTGGTGCGGGAGATCGACGCCGGCGGAGCCTGGGCCGCCGATCCCGTCTGGCGGCAGGCGTTCTCGGCGGTGCCGCGCCATCTCTTCGTGCCGTCGTACTACATCGGCGTCCTGGGCGGCTATGAGCGCAGAAGGTGCGACGACCCCGACCCCGAACGCAGGGAGCAGTGGCTGCGCGGCGCGTACGCCGATGTCCCGCTCGCCACCCTCGTACGCGAGGACGGCGAACTGGTCTCCTCCAGCAGCCAGCCCTCCCTGATGGCGCAGATGCTGACCGAGTTGAAGGTCGAGGACGGCAACGCCGTCCTGGAGATCGGCGCGGGCAGCGGCTACAACGCGGCCCTGCTCGCCCACCGCCTCGGCGGCGAACTGGTCACCACCATCGACCTCGACCCGGAGATCACCGAGTCCGCCCGGCAGCACCTGGAGGCCGCGGGATACCACCCGGCCGTGGTCACGGGCGACGGCGCGGCCGGTGTACCGGAGCGCGCGCCCTTCGACCGGATCATCGTGACCTGCACGCTGAGTTCGATCCCGGGCGCCTGGCTGGCGCAGTGCAATCCGGGGGCGCTTGTCCTCGCGCCGTTCGCGACCGGGCTGATCGCGCTGCGAGTGCGGGACGCCGGGCACGCAGAGGGGCGCTTCCTGCACACGCCCGCCTACTTCGTGCCGTTGCGCGGCGGCACCCGGCACGAGCCGGAGCCGCAGGACCTGGGCGGGCTGCCGCGCCGGGCTCGCAGTCATGAGCTGTTCCGGTTCCTGCTCGGCCTGACACAGCGCAGCCTCGACCCGTACGAGGCGTACATGCTGTGGGAGCGCGAGGACCTGCCCGCGCGTGAACGCTTCGGGATCACGGTCAGGGGCGAGCGCTCATGGGCCTGGCTGGACGACCCGGACGGCCCTTACGCCTGGCCGCTGCCGTGACCGCCGGGCCGCAATGAGGCGATGAACGCCGCGGGAATGAGCAGACACGGCCGCGTACGCGTACGAGAGCCCGTGAGGAGTTCCGTACGCGTACGCGGAGCGCGCCGCTCAGCCCCGGCGGATCGTGATCGTCGTCCACGCGCCCACGTGCACCCGGTCCCCGTCCTGCAGGGGAACCGGCACGAACGGCTGGATCGGTTCCTCGCCGCCGTTGACCGTGGTGCCGTTGGTGGAGTTCTGGTCGACGACCGCCCAGGAGCCGTCCGGCTGCTGGACCAGGACCGCGTGCTGGTGCGAGACGCCCGGGTCCTCCGGCGGCACCGACAGATCGATGTCGGGGGTGTCGCCGGTGGAGTGGCGGCGGCGGCCGATGGTGACCTGGTTGCCGGTGAGCGTGCGCTGCTGCTCCGGGGAGTACGCAGGAAGGTTCAGGCCCGCGGCCTCGGGGCCGGAGCGCTGCATCATCGCCATGAAGTACTCGCGGTCCGGGCCGATGGTCGCGGTCCAGGTCGCCGGCTGCTGCTCGTAGGGGTGGGGCGGCGCCTGGGTGGGGCCGGGCGGCGGGTAGCCGTAGCCACTGCCCTGACCGCCACCGAGGCCTCCCGGGACGCCGGGCACACCGGTCTCCGGGGAGGACGACGGCGGCGAGATGACCCAGTCGTCGTCACCGCCGCCGAAGGACGGACCGCCGGACTGCGGCGGAGCGGGCGGCGGGAAGCCCTGGGCCGGCGGCGGGGGAGGCGGGCCCGGCCGCTGGAACGCGGCGGGCGGACCGCTCGGCTGGAACGCCGACGGGACTCCCGGAGCGGTGGTCTGCGGACCGCCGGGGCCACCCGGCCCACCCGGACCACCGGACGTGGGCCCGGGCGGCGGAGGAACCGGACGCGAGGGATCCGCACCGAAGGGTGGCGGGGGCCCGGAGTCGCCCCCGAAGCCGGAGGGACGCGAGGGGGCGCCGAAGGGCGTCGGCCCGGACGGCTCGCTGCCGAAGGGCGGGCCCGGCGGAATCGGTTCCGCCGGCCGGTTCACCTGCGACGGCCGGGAGCGCTCGTAGTCGAACGAGTCGGGGCCGGGCACGGTCTGCCCGCCCTGCTGGAAGCGCATGGCCGGGTTGGGGGCCGGCGGGCGCGGTGCGGCGGGGGTGTACGAGGTCGCCGTGTTGGTCAGGAAGTTCCACCGGCACTCCTCGCAGAACGGGGCGCCGCCCTCGCGGGGCGTGCGGCACTGCGGGCAGAGCTCCGGCTCGGCCGTCATGTTCGGATGTCCCGCGGGCCGGCCGCCGGGACCAGGAGGCGGCGGGGGCGAACCGGGCGGCGGGTAGCCGTAGCCGGATGCGGGCGGCGGGGGTGGAGGCGGCGGGGGCACGGCACCGGCCATACGGTGACCGCAGACCTCGCACCAGTCGTCGGAACCCGACTGGTGTCCGTTCGGGCAGGTCGGCATGTCGGCGCGTCCCCCTCTCCTTCTGCCGGTCGATGTGACCGGCGTGGTTCTCCAACCCCTGGGGGTCGGGCTCGCTGCTGTCGGGTCTTACGTCACTTCTTTACACGAACAGTCTTTGTGGACCGTGTCTCGAGTGTCATCTCGTCGGCCTCCGCGACCTTCGTCTTCAGTCGCACAGTACCTGTCGTGGCATCGACGACGTCCACCACCTTCGCAAGCAGTTTCGCAGTATCTGCGTTCCCCGACGCACTGGCGAGCTGAACGGCGCGGCCCAGTTTGGCCGTTGCGCCATCGAAATCGCCCGCTTTGCGGAGATCGAGGCCCTGCTGGATCGCCTGTGCCAGTTCGGCCTGGCCCGTGTAGTGCGCGACCTGGGGGTTGATCGACGTGGACGCGGACATGTCGTCGGTCCACACGGCCCGTACGAGCCCCTGGGCGCCGAGGTTCTGGGCGCCCCCAGCCTGCGGAATCACCAGCGAGACCCGCGCTGCCAGCATCTCCTGGCCGACGGCCGCGGCCGGGACCTGGACGCACACGTGGTAGTCGCGGGACTCGTCGCCCCAGGAGCCGGTGGGGTAGTCCCCGGCGCGCGGGCCCGCCTCGGTCCGGCGGTCGGTCAGCTCCTCGACGGTGGGCGCCACCTGCTTCACGAACTTGATCTCCGTGCCGACCGGTGTCCACAGCCGCAGCGCGACGTCCGCGACCTCCTTGCCCATGGCCGTCTCCATCATCTGTGTGAAGTCGGCGGCCAGGCCCGCCGGATCCGCGACGATGTCGGCGGTGCCGAGCAGCGCGGAGGCGATCCCGGTGACCTCCTTGACCTCCCAGTCGGTGCCCACTCCACGCGCGTCACACGTGAAACGGCCGGCACAGGCGTCCAGCGCGGCCTTCAGGTCCTCGGGGGACTCGTGTTCGTTGCGGCCGTCGGTGAGCAGGATGCCGTGCCGGATGGAGACGTCCGCCGAGGACAGCAGCCGGTCGGCCAGCCGCAGCCAGGTGCCGATCGCGGTGCCGCCGCCCGCACGGAGCCTGCGCAGCGCCTGCTTGGCCTGGTCACGGGTGGCCGCATCGGCGACGGCGAGCCGCCCGCCGCCCGGGTAGACCTCCTTGGCGACATGGGTGCCGCCGATCACCGCGAAGTGCACGCCGTCGCGCAGGGTGTCGATGGCCGCGGCCGTCGCGTCGCGCGCGTTGCGCATCTTCGTCGGCGGGTAGTCCATCGATCCCGAACAGTCGACCATGATCGCCACGGCCGCGTTCGGCCCCTGTCCCGGTGCGTAGAGATGGGGCGCCGCGACCGCGCTTCCGATCGTGCCGCCGCCGGTCGCCGTCACCGTCACGATGGCGTTGACCTCGCGGCCGCCCTCCGGCAGGTACTCGTTCTGGTAGACGTCGACCGAGAACTGCGGCACGTTCGACTTCGAGAAATTGGCCATGCCTTCTCAGATCCCCCTCAAGGACCCCACTGCTGTGGGGTGATGACTGGATGCGGACCGGTCCCCTCCGGTCCTTGGGCCGGCCCCGCCGGCCCCGGGCGTGTCCGGGGACACCCTCAGGCGGATCCTGCCCCCTGGGGCGAGGCAGGGAACGGGACGACCGCCACTGTTACGTTGTCGTGGCCCCCGCCGTCCAGGGCGTGACCCACCAGCACCTGTGCGGTGTGCAGCGGCCGCTGCCCGGCGTCGGGCGGCACCACCTCGGCCATCTCCTCGGCGCCCTCGGCGTAGTTCCACAGCCCGTCCGTGCACACCACCACTACACCCGGCCGGTCCGGCTTGAAGGAAGCCGTGTGTGGCTCCAGTTCGTACGCGTCCGCGCCGAGCCAGCCGGTGATCGCATGGGCCCGCTCGTCGGCGTACGCCTCGGCCTCGTTCATCAGGCCCGCGGCGACCATCTGCGCGGCCCACGAGTCGTCCTCGGTGAGCCGGGCCGGGGGAGCGGCACGGTCCGTGGGGACCCAGTAGGCGCGGCTGTCGCCGACCCAGCCGACGACAAGCAGGCTCCCGGTGACGACGGCGCCGACGAGGGTGCAGGCGGGCGCGTTCTGGTGCGGGGTGTGCTCCTGGGCCGTCTCCGGCTCGGTGGCCAGCGCGTTGACGGCGTGCGAGGCGGCCACGATCGCCTCGTGCATGGCCTGCTGGGGGTGCGTGCCCCGGGGCAGGGCCTCCAGCAGCGCCTCGCTCGCCTCCTCGGCGGCGGCGAGGGAAGCGTCGTCGGGGCGGGTCGCCGAGGAGACGCCGTCACACACGATTGCGACGACGGCGGGCGAGCCGTCGGGCAGCGCGGTCGAGGAGACCGCGAACGCGTCCTCGTTGCGGTGGTGGCGCAGACCCCGGTCGCTGACCGCGGCGACCGCGGCCAGCTCCTGCTCCATGTGGTCGCGCTCGCGCGGCTGGGCGTGGCCGCAGTTCTCGCAGTAGCCGTCGCTGTCCACGTTGCCCGCGCGGCAGGCCACACAGACCTTCGCGCCGGCGGGGGGCGCCGACGGGGCGGCGGTACGCGGGTCGGCCGGCTGGGATGGGGGTCCCCCCTGCTCATGGGGGTCCCCCGGCTCATGGGGGTCCCCCCGCTCGAGCGAAGTCGAGAGTGGGGGAGGAGCCGAGAGCTTGGGGGAGGCCAGGTGGTAGTCGTCCTGCTCCGACGGACGGTCGAACCGTACGCCCTTGGAGGCGCCCGGGACGGCGGGCGTGGTGGGCAGGGCGGAGCCGCCGGAGTCGGTGCCGTGGATGTCGGTCGGCAGATGCACCGCGGCGGGCGTGTGCGGGCCGCCCGGTGCCGGGGCGGCCGGCCAGTCCACGGAGGCCGCCGCCTCCGGCGGGAGGTTCGGCGCCGCGCCGTTCATGGTCAGGGTCGGGGTGTCCGAGGGCGGGGCGGGCACCACCGACAGGTCGTACCCGCAGGCGCCGCAGAAGCGGTCGCCCGACTCGAGGGGCTCCTCACAACTGGGGCACCTCGAAAGCGCCGTCGGCTGGGGCATCTGAGACATCGATCACACCCACGTCCGGGGGCGGTAACGGTTGGCACGTTCCACCAGGTCGATCCTCTCCTCGCCGCCCGCCGCGAGCCTGGCCAGCGTCCGGTACGAGCGCTCCAGGCCGAAGCGGAGGCCGCGTTCGTCCAACTCGCTGCCGAGCAGCGCCCGTCCGTGGCCCGCAGCCGGCGCGGCCCCCTGGCTACCGGAGAGTACCCAGTCCAGCGCACTGCCGAGGACCTCTGTGGACAACTGCTCGCGCCGCACGGCGTCCAGGCCGTACGCCTCCAGTGCCTGGACCTGCCCCGCGGCGGCCACGAGGTCGTCCAGGAAGGCCGGATCGGGACCCTGGCCCGTACGCTGCCGCAGCCTCGCCCGTACGGCGGCGACGCGGGCCGCGGTGTAGTGGATGGACGCCTCCGGCACGGACTCCAGGGTGCGTACGGCGCCTTGGCGGTCACCGGCGGCCAGTTGTACACGGGCCAGGCCGAACGCCGAGCTGACATAGCTGGGGTCGGTCGTCCAGACGAGCCGGTAGTACTCGGCCGCGTTGTCGAGCTGCCCGAGGACCTCCGCGCACAGGCCGAGGGCCAGCTTGGGGGCGGGCTCGCCGGGAAACGCGTCGTAGATCGCGTCGAAGGAGAGCGCGGCGGCCTCGTGGTCGCCGGTGACGAGCGCGGTGACGCCTCGGTACCAGACGACCCGCCAGTCGTCGGGGTGGTCCGCCTCCAGGGCGTCCAGGGCCCGTCCCGCGCTGTCTGTCTCGCCCATCTCCAGCCGGGCCCGCAGCTCGCGCAGCCGCAGCTCAGGGGAGGCGGACGGTGCGGTGTGCAGCGCGGCGATCAGCTCCGCGGGCGCGGACGCCATGAGGCCGGCCAGGAAACCGGCGTTGGGGTCACCGGGGTCGACGCGGGGGACCGGCAGGGCGAGGGCGGCGGCGGAGGCGTTGACCTGCTTGACGACGGCCGGCGTGCCCGGGGCACCGGGAGCTCCGGAGGCCGGCGAAGCGGCAGCGGGAAGGGAGTTGGACGACGCGGGGCCGGCCCCGGGCGTCCGCCGCGACGGCACCACCCTCGCCCCCAGCCGCGACACGTCCCCGGCCGGTTTCGGGAACAGCTCCGTGTCCGTCACCTTGAGTTCCGGGCCGAACAGCGTCGACAGGGCGGGACGCGGGCGGCCCGTCTGCAGGGCGACGACCTCCCGCAGTACGCCCGTCAGCTGTTCCGACATCTCCTGTGCGGAGGCGAACCGGCGGGCCGGGTCCGGGTCGGTGGCGCGGACCAGCAGCCGGTAGAAGGACTCGTACTGGCGGAAGACCTCGATGGTGTCCGGGTCCGGCAGGGAGTCCACGAAGACGCTCGTGTAGCCCTGGAAGTCGAAGGTGAGCACCGCGAGGGTGCGCGCGACCGTGTAGAGGTCGCTCGCCACGGACGGGCCGACGTCCGCGACCTCCGGCGCCTGGTAGCCGACCGTGCCGTAGATGGCCGACTCGTCGTCGTCCATCCTGCGCACCGCGCCCATGTCGATCAGCTTGAGCTGGTCCTCGGTCTGGATCGCGTTGTCGACCTTGAAGTCGCAGTACAGGAGGTTGCGGCTGTGCAGATGGCCGAGCGCCTCCAGCGCCTCGATGCCGTACGCGCACGCCTGCTCCACCGGTAGCGGATTTCGTCTCCCGTCCTGCGTGCGGCGGGAGTTGGCGATCTCCTTCAGTGACTTGCCGCCGACGTACTCCATGACGATGTAGCCGTCGAGCGAGCCGGTGCGCTGGTCGAGATGCTCCACGAAGTTGTAGATGCGCACGATGTTGGAGTGCTCGATCTCCGCGAGGAAGCGCCGCTCGGAGATCGCCGCGGCCATCGCGTCCTGGTCGCCGGTGTCCAGCAGACCCTTGAGGACCACCCACCGGTCGGAGACCGCGCGGTCCACCGCCAGGTAGATCCAGCCGAGCCCGCCGTGCGCGAGGCAGCCCACGACCTCGTACTGGCCGTGCACGATGTCCCCGGCCTGCAGCTTCGGCACGAACGAGTACGGGTGGCCGCACTTGGTGCAGAAACCCTCCGTGCGACCGGCCCGCTCGCCGCGCGCCCGCCCGACCGGGGCCCCGCAGTCGGAACGCGAGCAGAACCGCTTGCGCTCGGGCACCTCGGGGTTCTCCAGCACCATGGCACGGGGGTCGGGCCGCGGCACGTCCGGGACCTGCACCAGGCCGAGGCCGAGCCGGCTGCGCCCGGAACTCCCGGACGACGTACCGGAGCTGCGCACCGACACCGACCGGCCGGTGGACTTGCCCGACAGCCGGCCCGACACCGAGCGCCGGGACTGCGACGACCGCGACGACATACGGGTACTGGAGCGCGAACCGGCGCTTCCCGAGCTGCGGGAGCCCTTTCCGCCCGCGGTGATCCCCGTCGCCGTCGAACCGACCATGCCGCTCGACGAGACGACCGGCGCAAGCCCGCACGTGTCGCAGTACAGCTCGCCGCCGCCCATGTCCTCGTACGAGCCCTCGCAGCCGGGCCGCTGGCACTTCTGCGTGGCCGACGAGCCGGCCGTGCCGGACGCCGAGACGACCGGCGAAAGGCCACAGGTGTCGCAGTACAGCTCGCCGCCGCCCATGTCCTCGTACGAGCCCTCGCAGCCGGGTCGCTGGCACTTCTGCCCTGCCTGACTCATGCTTCCCCCCTCCGGTCGGCCGGCGCGCCCGGCTGGGGCCGGCGCTGGCCGAGCAACTCGGCGGCCGCCTGCTGGTAACGCAGCACCGCCTGCTCCGCGACCCTCAGGTCGCAGGGCGCGCTCCACAACATGCGGCGGGCCGCGTCGTACCGCTCGACCAGCAGCGGGTCCTCCGCCAGGCCGTGCCGGGCGACCTTCGCCTTGTACGCGTCGAGACGGCCGCGCAGCTCCGCCCGGACGGCGAGCGGCGCGGTGACCGCCGTCAGCGACTCGCGGGCGCGCAGCAGCTCGTCCTCCGCCTTCTGCTCCAGGGACTCCAGGAGCGGCGAGAGGCGGTGCCACTGGGCGTGTCTGCGGTACTCGGCGGCCGTCGCCAGCTGCTCCTGCAGCGCGGTCGGCGGACCGCTGACCGCGGGCACCTCGGAGGCAGCGATCTTCGCGAGGACCTCACCGCGCGCGCTGCGGGCCTCCGCCAGTGTGCGGTCCGCGCGACTGAGCACATCGCGCAGCTTGACCAGCCGCGCCTCGGCGTCCTGACGGACCGTCAGTACGGCGTCGATCTCCCGGCGCACCTCCTCCAGGGCGCGCGCCTCGCGGTCGTACGTCGTCGTGTCCGGCCGGCCGCCGCCGGGCGCCGAACTCCCCTGCGTGGGAACCCAGTACGCCAGCGGGTCGGAGACCACCTGCTCGCGCAGCGCGGTCAGCGTGCGCGTGATCCGCTCCAGGTCGTCGCCCGCCGGATGCTCGCCGGGCCGGACTCCCACGGAGTGCGCCAGCTGGCGGGTGCGCTGCAACTCCGCGGCCAGTAAATCGATCCGGGCGGGCAGCGCCGACCACACCGCGTCGGCCGCGACGACCATGTCGAGGGAGGACGCGTACAGCTCGTTCATCCGCTCCACGAGCTGCGCGAGCGTGAACTGCTCGCTGAGCCTGCCGCTGCCCGTGATCGAAGGCGCGTTCGCCGCCGCCACGGCGCTGCCCGCCACGGTGACGCTCGCGCCGCGCAGCAGTTCGGTCAGCTCGGCCAGGTCCTCGCGGCTGGACCAGCGCCGGCGGGCGCGGATCTCTCGCGCGCGGCGCAGGGCGTCCGTGTAGGCGTCGAAGTACGCCCACAGCAGGGTGATCGACGCCTCCGCCGACGTCCAGCGCTCCTTGGTGACGCCCGTCAGCTCGGCGCCTTCGAGGAGTCTGCGGCCCGCGTGGTCCTGCAGGGCGAGGAGCGAGGTCTCTATGGCCTCGTGCTCCGCGCCGAGCCGCGCCAGCGCACGGTCCACCTCGTCCCGGTCCAGTACCGGCCCGGTGGGTCCCGTGACGCCCATCGATCACCTCTCGCTCTCGTCGTGCCCTGGGCGCGTGTCCGGTGCGCCGGGGTGACTCTCCAGTGGTATCAGGTCGGTTGTTTCTCTCAGGAGGACGGCTGCGAGGACGCCGAATCGGAGCCCAGCGTCTGGGACAGCCACTTGGCGTACGAGGCCTGCCAGCCGCTCTTGCGGTAGTCCACGAGCACCTGGTTGACCCGGCGTACCAGATCCTTGGCCTCCTTCTTCATCGCCACGCCGTAGTACTCGGTGGTGAAGGGCTTTCCCTTGAGTTCGACCGTCGGGTCCTGGGCCGCCTGGCTCGCGGCGAGCGCGCCGTCGGTCACGACCGCGTCGACCTCGCCGAGTTGCAGCTTGACCAGGCAGTCGAGCTGGTTGGGGACGGTGGTGGAGATGTCCGCGGACGCCACCAGACGGCTGGACTTCTTGTCCTCCGTCAGCTTGGTGTTGGCCGTCGAACCCTCCGCCGAGCAGATCTTCTTGCCGGCGAGCGACTTGTCGTAGCCCGTGATGGCCGACGCCTTCGGGGCCAGGACCTGTTGTCCGGTCTTGAAGTACGGGTCGGAGAAGGCCACTTCCTTCAGCCGGTCGCAGGTGATCGTCATCGTGCGCACCACCATGTCCACCTGCTCACTCCGGATGGCGGGAATGCGCTGGTTGGTGGGAATGGCATGGAAGCGGATCGAGTTGGGGTCGCCGAGGATCTGGCGTGCGATCTCGTGCGCCAGGTCTATGTCGAAGCCCTCCAGGTCGCTGCCCTTGTTGTTCGGGTCGCGGTAGCCCCAGCGGTAGCTGTTCTGGTCGACGCCCACCGACAGATAGCCGCGCTTCTTGATGGCCGAGACCGCCGGACCCCCCTCGTCGCTCGACGGCGGCAGGCTCTGCTGCTCGGGGTGGGGGCCGCAGGAGTCGTCCTTGGCCTGCGTGGCCTCGGCGAGGCCCGGGCCGCCGGTGCCCGAGGAGCCGTCCCCGGTTGCGTGGCTCAGCGGCAGACACAGTGCGAAGACCGCGGTGAGGACACAGGCGACCAGCATCGCCCCCACACCGCCCCAGCCCTTCAGGCTCGCCCTCAGGCGTCGTGCGATCACCGCCGGTCCCCCTTTCACCGGTACTCCGAAAGCCTGCGCCCGATGCCCAGCAGCGCGCCTGCCGCGCCCAGCACGGCGAGGGCCGCCGAGCCCGCCGGGAGACCGGTCATCGCGCCCCGGCCGTCGCCGGCCGCCTGCTTGAACTCGTTCTCCTCGTGATCCAGCGCCTTCGCCAGGTTCGCGTCCACGCTGTCGAAGCACTCGCCCGTCGGCTGGTCCGCCTTGGAACCGATGATCTTGTTCAGTGCGGCCTGGTAGTCGCCCTCGTCGTCGGCGGTCCGGGCCTGCTTGTGGCGCTGCTGCCACACCTTCATATTGCCGGTGGCGGCCGTCACGGGCTGCTTGCCCGCCTGGTCGTCGGCAAGGGACTCGGCCTGCGTGAGGCCTGCGGAGAGCGTCTTCATGTCCTGCTGGAACGCGTAGTCGTACGCGTCCTCGACCGTCCCGTCGGACAGTTTCTTGGTCTCGGCGCCGCGGCTGACCAGCGTCAGGTTCTCGTTGCCGCGTGCGTTCAGGGAGGCGATGCGGGCGTCGTGCAGCACGTTCAGCGAGCGGACGCCGTGGTCGTACGAGGAGTCGAGCCCCGCGCGGGCGACGCTGTGGCCGACGACCAGCCACAGCAGGACGACCGCACAGGCGGCCGTGGCGGCGACGAGACCCTGGTTCAGCACCCGGTTGGTGCGCAGGTAGTGGCGCCGCTGGGCCCAGCCGAGGGCGGCCAGCGCGAGGACGCCGAGGACGATGGCGAACCAGGGGTACGGGGTCGCGCCCGCGTAGTCGGAGCGCAGCCGCTGGTTCTCCTTGGTGTAGAGATCCTGCGCGGCCGGCAGCATCTCCTGCTGCATCGTCTCGTTCGCCGCCCGCAGATAGGCGCCGCCCACCGGGAAGCCCTGCCGGTTGTTGGCCCGGGCCCGCTCGATGAGGCCCTTGTACTCCGGGAGCAGCTTGTTGAGCTTGGCGATGGTGTCGGCGGAGGGGGAGCCGGGCTCGGTGCTGGCGGCCGCCGTGACGAGTTTGGCGGCGGCCGTCTGGATGTCCCTCTCGTACCGCGCGGTGGTCGCGGCGGGCTCCTGGCCACCGGAGAGGAAACCGCTGGAGGCCGCGGTGTTGGCGTCCGCGAGGGAGCGGTAGATGTCGGCGGCGCCCGCGCTGAGCGGCTGGCTGCTGTGCACTACGTCGTCGGCGGCGTTCGAGCGGTCGGTCATCTGCCAGGCGGTGACGGCCCCGAACGCGACGACGAGCAGGGCGAGCACGGCGCCGATGAGGCGCAGCCGGCCGGGCTCGGTGGTCGCGGCGGCGCGCAGCTGGTCGACGCCCTCGGCGAAGGCCGTGCGGCGCGGCGGGGCGGGGACGGCCTGCGACGGTACGGCCGGCATCGTGGACGTCGCCGGTGGTGCGGCGCCCTGCTGCGGATGTGTCACTTGACCTCCCCCTTGGTCATCCGTCGGCTACCTCCGCCCGGTGCGCGGGAGCGGACGCAGGTGTGCCGCGGCAAGTATCGCTGCCGGGGCCGACATCCGCACAAGGCCTTGGCGCGATCTTGATCGGATCGCAGCGTATGTGCCGACGGCGGTCACCGTAAGTCCCGCTCTTTCACCCCTCGCTCATGAATACGCGAGGTGCACGTGTTCGGTTCCCGGGGACGGGGCGGGGGAACCCTGTCGCACCGGCGGTACGAATGCCCGCAGCCGCGGCGGCTGCCGCGGCTGCGGGCTGTGGTCACTCGCCCTCGTAATGCGCTCGCACGCGCGCGTGGACCTGAGTGGGGGCCTGTACGTGGTCGAGGCCGAGGAGGGCCGCGCCGAGGACCGGTCGGGCCGTGACCACCTGGGGGACCGCCTTGGGGGCGCGGGCCGTCAGCAGTTCCCGTACGCGGTCGTCGAGTTGCGGGTGGCGGGCGGCCAGGATGCTGCCGCCGAGCAGCACGGGGGTCTCCTCGTCGAGCAGGTCCAGACGGGTCAGCGCGACCGTGGCCATGGCGACCACCTCCTCGGCGAGCCGGTGCACGATCGCCCGGGCCACCGGATCGCCCTCCTCGGCCGTGGCGAACAGCACCGGCGTCAGCTCGTGGCGCCGGTCGTGCTCGATGTACCCCAGGTGCAGCGCCTCGATGAGCGCGTACATGGAGTCGAGCCCGAAGTGCGCGGGCAGCGTGCGCACCAGATCCGTGGGCCCGCCCCGGCCGTCCTCCGCGCGGGCGGCCCACCACATGGCCTCCTCCGCCAGGCCCCAGCCGCCGCCCCAGTCACCGGAGATGCGGCCGAGCGCGGGGAAGCGGGCGGTACGGCCGTCGGGCCGCATGCCGACGCAGTTGATGCCCGCGCCGCACACCACCGCCACGCCCCTCGGTTCGGCGATACCCGCGCGCAGGATGGCGAAGGTGTCGTTGCGCACCTCCACCGACGTGCCCCACCCGCGCGCGTGCAGCGCGGCCGCCAGCTGTTCCTCCTCCACGGGCAGATCGGCGTTGGCGAGACAGGCCGAGACATGGCCTGCCGAGGTGACTCCGGCCGCCGTGAAGGCCCGTTCGACGGCCTCTGCCAGGGCGTCGACGGCCGTCTCGACGCCCACGGCCGGCGGCCGGAACCCCCCGCCCCGGGCGGTGCCGAGGACGTCCCCGCCGGCGGCCACGACGGCGACGTCGGTCTTGCTGTTGCCCGCGTCGATGGCGAGGACACTTGCGGTCAGGCCCACGCGAGGTGCTCCCGGTTGTGCGCGATGAGCAGGTCGGTGAGGGTGTCGGCGTACGCGTACTGGCCGATGAGGGGATGGGCGAGCAGCGCCCGGAAGACGCGGTCCCGGCCGCCGCGCAGGGCCGCCTCCAGGGCCAGCTCCTCGTAGGCCGTCACGTTCGCCATCAGGCCCGCGTACAGCGGGTCGACCTCCGGCACGGGCAGGGGTGTGGGTCCGTGCGGTCCCACGGCCGCCTGCACCTCGATCACGGCGTCGTCCGGCAGGAAGGGCAGCGTGCCCCTGTTGTACGCGTTCACCACCTGGTACGGGGAACCTCCGCCGCCCAGCAGCGAGGCGGCGAGGTCGACCGCCGCCTCCGAGTAGTAGGCGCCGCCCCGCTTGGCCAGCAGCGCAGGCTTCTCGTCGAGCGCCGGGTCGCCGTACATCTCCAGCAACTGCCGCTCCATCGCCGCCACTTCCGCGGCGCGCGAGGGCTTGGTGCGCAGCTCTCGTACGACCTCGTCGTGTGCGTAGTAGTAGCGCAGGTAGTACGACGGGACCACGCCCAGCCGGTCGAGGAGGGCCCGCGGCAGGCGGAGGCCGTCGGCGATCGCTTCGCCGTGCTCGGCGAGCAGCTTGGGCAGGACGTTCTCACCCTCGGGGCCGCCCAGGCGCACACCGCTCTCCCAGGTGAGGTGGTTGAGGCCCATATGGTCGAGGTGGACGTCGACGGGCGCGACACCGAGCAGGGCGGCGAACTTCCGCTGGAAGCCGATCGCCACGTTGCACAGGCCGACCGCCCGGTGGCCCTCCTGGAGGAGGGCGCGGGTGACGATGCCGACCGGGTTGGTGAAGTCGATGATCCAGGCTCCGGGGTTGGTGCGACGGACCCGTTCGGCGATGTCGAGGACCACCGGCACCGTGCGCAGCGCCTTGGCGAGGCCGCCCGCGCCGGTCGTCTCCTGGCCGACACAGCCGCACTCCAGCGGCCAGGTCTCGTCCTGCTCGCGCGCGGACTGGCCGCCGACGCGCAGCTGGAGCAGCACCGCGTCGGCGCCCTCGACGCCCGCGTCCAGGTCGGAGGTGGTGACGATCCGGCCGTCGTGCCCCTGCCTGGCGAAGATGCGCCGGGCCAGCCCGCCCACCAGCTCCAGCCGTTCGGCGGCCGGGTCGACGAGGACCAGCTCCTCGATGGACAGGGTGTCCCTCAGCCGCGCGAATCCGTCGATGAGTTCGGGGGTGTAGGTCGAGCCTCCGCCGACCACGGTGAGTTTCATGAACGGTTCAACCCTTCACTCCGGTGAGCGTGACGCCCTCGACGAACGCCTTCTGGGCGAAGAAGAACACGAGGATCACGGGGGCCATGACCAGCAGGGTCGCGGCCATGGTGAGGTTCCAGTCGGTGTGGTGCGCGCCCTTGAACGACTCCAGGCCGTAACTCAGGGTCCAGGCGCCCGGGTTCTCCGAGGCGTAGATCTGGGGGCCGAAGTAGTCGTTCCAGGCGTAGAAGAACTGGAAGAGCGCTACGGCCGCGATGCCCGGCCGGGCCATGGGCAGGACAACCTTCAGGAGAGTCCGCAGGTCACCGCAGCCGTCGACCCTCGCCGCGTCCAGATACTCGTTCGGGATGGTCAGCAGGAACTGCCGCAGCAGGAAGATGGAGAACGCGTCGCCGAACGCCATCGGGATGATCAGCGGCCACAGGGTGCCCGACAGGTCCAGCTGCTTCGCCCAGAACAGGTACATCGGGATGATGATCACCTGCGGTGGCAGCATCATCATCGATATCACCAGCATGAGTGACAGGTTGCGGCCCCGGAAGCGGAACTTGGCGAGCGCGTACGCCACCGGGATCGACGACACGACCGTCAGGACGGTCCCGAGGCCGGCGTAGATCAGCGTGTTCTTCCACCAGGTGAGGAAGCCCGGGGTGTCGAAGACCTTCTTGTAGTTGGCCCACTCCCAGGTGTGCGGGATCAGATCGCGGCTGAGCGCCTGGGTGTCGCTCATCAGCGAGGTCAGGAACACGAACACGAAGGGGAGCGTGAAGAAGAGGGCGGCGGCCACGCCGAGCGAGTGGATCGCGATCCACTCCAGGACGGCCTTGCGGCGGGCGGTGCGTTCGGCCGGCGAGACGGGCGCCCGCAAGTCCACGGGTTTGTCGAGTACTTGGGTCATGGTCAGTCACCTGCCAGATTGAGGCCGCCCCGGCGCCGCATCAGGAACGCGGTGAACACCATCGAGAGGACGAAGAGCACGAGCGCGACCACACAGGCGGAGCCGTAGTCGAAGCGCTGGAAGCCCAGGTTGTAGACGAGCTGGGGCAGGGTGAGCGTGGACTTCTCGGGATAGCCCGGCTCGAACTGAGTGCCGGCGCCCTGGATGACGCCCGAGGCGACCTTCCCGGCGATCAGTGGCTGTGTGTAGTACTGCATGGTCTGGATCACGCCGGTGACGACGGCGAACATGACGATCGGCGAGATGTTCGGCAGGGTGACGTACCGGAAGCGCTGCCACGCCGAGGCCCCGTCCAGCTCGGCCGCCTCGTACTGCTCCTGCGGCACGTCCAGCAGCGCGGCCATGAAGATGACCATCAGGTCGCCGACGCCCCACAGGGCGAGCAGGGTGAGGGCGGGCTTGGACCAGGCGGGGTCGTTGAACCAGCCCGGTGCCGGGATGCCGATCTTCTCCAGGATCGAGTTGACCGGGCCCGTACCGGGGTTGAGGAGGAAGGCGAACGCCATTGTCGCGGCGACCGGCGGGGCGAGGTAGGGCAGGTAGAAGAGGGTGCGGAAGACACCCGTGCCCGTCTTGATCTTCGTGATGAGCATGCCGACACCGAGTCCGAAGACGACCCGGAGGCTGACCATCACGAGGACCAGCCACAGGGTGTTGCGCAGAGCGGGCCAGAAGTAGGGGTAGCTCTGGAAGACGTACGTCCAGTTCTTCGCCCCGCTCCACGTCGGCGGTTTGAAGCCGTCGTAGTGCATGAACGAGAAGTAGACGGTCGAGATCAGCGGGTAGGCGAAGAAGACCGCGAAGCCGATCAGCCAGGGCGACATGAAGGCGACGGTCCGAAGCGCCGCCCGGCGGCGCTTCGACGCGAGGGTGATCGTGCTCATCGCTACTTCGCCTGCGCGATGTCCGTGTCGATCTGCTGGGCGGTCTTCGCCAGGCCCGCCTTGAGGTCGGTCGCCTTGCCGCTCTCGTAGTCGAATCCGAGCTGCTGGATCGTCGTGAGGTACACACCGCCGTTGATCGAGGCGGGAGTCGTCGTCGAGTTCGGGTTGGCCGCGATGTCCAGGAACGTCTTGAAGCGCGGGTCGTACTTCAGATCGGGCGACTTCAGCGCGGCCAGCGTGGAGGGCACGTTGTGGATGGCGTTGGAGAAGTTCACCACCGCGTCCGTGTCGGTGGTCATGTACTTCACCAGCTCCCAGGCCGCGTTCTGCTTCTTGCTGGTGGCGGCGATGCCGGCGATGGTGCCGGTGATGTAGCCCTTGCCGTACTGGGCGGCCTGGTCGTCGGGCACGGGCAGCGGAGCCACCCCGATCTCGAACTTCGGCTTGGCGTCCAGGGCCATCCCCAGGCGCCACTCGCCGTCCAGCTGCATGGCGACCTGGCCCGTGTGGAAGGGGTGCTTGGGGCCCCACTCGTCACCCAGCTCGGAGCGGTACTTCTCCAGCTTCTGGAAGCCGCCCAGTTCGTCCACGAGCTTCTTCTGGAGTGTGAAACCGGCCGCAAAAGCAGGGTCCTTGGCGAGGTTCGACGTGCCGTCCTTGCCGAAGTAGGTGGGGGAGAACTGCGCGAAGTAATGCTCGGTCGTCGTCTCCCAGCCGTGGTAGTCCGGCATGAATCCGAGCTGCTTGTAGCTGTCGCCGTCGGAGATGGTGAGCTTCTTCGCGTCGGTCTCGAACTCGGACCAGGTCTTGGGCGGGCTGGTGATGCCCGCCTTCTTGAAGGCGTCCTTGTTGTAGTAGAGCCCGTACGCGTCGCCCAGCAGCGGCACCGTGCAGCGGTTGCCGTCGAACTGGGTGTACTCGTTCATCGCCTTCGGGAACGTGGTGTCCGGGTCGATGCCCGCCTTCTTGAAGAAGGGGTTGAGGTCGACGAGGGCGCCCGAGGAGCAGAACTTGCCGACGTTGTTCGTGGTGAAGGAGGAGATGACGTCGGGAGCCTTGTCGCCGCCGGTGCGCAGCGCCTGGTTGATCTTGTCGTCGGTCATGTTGGCGACGACGTTGACGTGGATGTTGGGGTGCGCCTTCTCGAAGCCCGCGATCAGCGCGTTCACGGCCTTCGTCTCGTTGGGTGCGCTCCAGGCGTGCCAGAAGTTGATGGTGGTGTCCTTGGACGCGTCGTCACTCGCGCCGGAGGAGGACTGTCCGGTACAGGCGGTGGTGAGGAGAGCGACGGACGCAGTAAGGGCAAAAGCCGTCTTTCGGATCACTTTGGGCATGGCTTCGGGCATGACGGGGTCTCCCTGGGGCGGGCGGGGTGTGGGTTCGACCGGAGCGGGTGCCGGGCGGAGGTTGAAGCCGGGTGGAACCGGTGCGGGTGTCGGGGCCGGAGTGTGAAACCGGGGTGAGGCCCGGTGGGGGCTCAGCGCGAGGTGTCGAAGACCTCGTCGCGGGTGGTTGCGAGCGCGCTCTCCAACGCGCCGCGCAGCACGGGGTGTTCGCGTACGTCGCCGACGGCGAGGCGCGGCCTGGATGCGGCCAGCTCCTCCAGTTCGGCCTGGACCAGGATCCGCAGTGGTTCGCCCCCTGCGGTGAGGGAGGCGCCGCTGAGCACGACGAGTTCGGGGTCGAGCACGGAGACGAGCGCGGCCAGACCGGTGGCGAGCCGTGTCGCGTACGTCTCGAGCAGCTGCCGGTGGGGGCCGGTGGTGCTGTCGGCTCCCTGGGCGACGAGGGCGGCGGCCACCTCGGCGTACGGGCCGGTGGGCACGTCCGTGATGCCGAGTTCGCGGGCCAGCTTGGGGACGGACTGGGAGCCGGCCAGTTCCTGGTAACCGCCGCTGTTGGCCTTGGTCACCTGGCGGACCAGGGGCGCCCCGGGCACCGGCAGGAAGCCGACCTCGCCGGCGCCGCCGGTCCAGCCGCGGTGCAGCCGGCCGCCGAGGACGAGTGCGGCGCCGAGACCGCCCTCGTTCCACAGCAGGACGAAGTCGTCGTGCCCCCTGGCCGCGCCGAGCCGCTGCTCGGCGAGGGCGACGAGGTTGACGTCGTTCTCGTACTCGACGGGCATCGGGAGCGCGGCGGCGAGTTCGTCGAGCAGCGCGGGGGAGTGCCAGCCGGGCAGGTGGGAGGCGTAGCGCAGACGGCCGGTGTTGGGGTCGAAGGCGCCAGGGGTGCCTATGACGACCCGGTGCACGTCCGAGGCGGCGAGCCCGGCGGCCTTCACGGCGCCGTCGAGGGCGTCGGTGACCTGCCGTACGACGGGCTGCGCCGGGCGGCGGCCCGGGGTGGGCAGCTCGTACTCGCCCACCGTTCTGCCGGTGATGTCGGCGACGGCGGCGAGGATGCGCTCCGGGGTGACGTCCAGGCCGGCGACATGGGCGGCGGCCGGATTGACGACGTACAGCTGCGCGTTCGGCCCCGGACGCCCCTCGCTGGTGCCGGTCATCAGGACCAGACCGGCGGCTTCGAGACGGGCGAGCAGCTGGGATGCGGTGGGCTTCGACAGGCCGGTGAGTTTGCCGATGCGGGTGCGGCTGAGCGGACCGTGCTCCAGCAGCAGATCGAGGGCGGCGCGGTCGTTCATGGCGCGCAGCACGCGCGGGGTGCCCGGCGTACCGGCGGATCCTGCCATGTCTGTCGCCACCTGCCTTTCAACGACCCAGCTTCTCAGCGGGGCCGCCGGGAAGTCCACCGGTGATCGTTTCCGGGGCCCTTCCCGTGTCGGGCGGACCCTGAAGATCACTGTTAGGAAAGTTTCCTATCGGTGAGAGGAAAGTAGGCCCGATGTCGCGGAGGCGTCAATACCGGCCACTGCAGGCAACCAACTCGTTACGTGGGGAACGACCGGGAAACGGCAGAGGCCGCCGAGCAGGTGCCCGGCGGCCTCGAGGGGAGTCAGTGGGGTCGGCGGGGGTCAGCTCTCCAGGAACGGGGTTGTGTCCAGGGTGGGGTAAGGGTCAGGGAGGCGCAGGGGGTGGCCCATGCTGACTTTCACTTCTGCCCTGTAGCGAGCTTTGGTGGGGTCGTCGCCCTGGGTCAGGGGAGAGGAGTAGCAGTAGGCCTTCTGCTCCCTGCGATGGATCAGGACGTACACGGGGACGCCGGCGCTCGCATAGGTTCGCAGTTTGGGGCCGGTGTCCGTCTCGTGGTTGGTGGAGGTCACCTCCCCCACAACGGCGAGCATGTCGATGGGGTACCAGCCCTTGTGGGCTTTGCAGTAGGACACGTCGAGTTCGGTTGCCTTGCGGCGGCGAACGTAGAAGTCCGGAACGACCAGAGCCTGTGTCCGGCCGTCCTCATGCGCGGCGCGGAAGCCCATACCGAAGCCCGCCAGGTGGAAACCCGCATCGTTGAACTGGAGAAACAGCTGAGCGATGCCGTCGCTGTGTTCTTCGTCCGGCTGAGGCGGCGCGATGCCCGTCTCCTCGATGTACTCCGGCCGAATCGGCATTGGTGACGCCTCTTCGAACGCGATCAACAGGTCGATGGGGTCCTGCTGCGTCATGACCGGCTCCATGATCAGTTCGGCGCTCATCGCTGGATCTCCTCGTCACGCTGGTGCCAGGCTACGCCCACGCCGGGTGCCCCGTTGGGAGCATGCGCGCCCCCGTTGCGCCGCTGACCTGCAAAATCGTTCCCGTTCACTCGAACGAGTGTGCTGAACCGTTCCGCCCACCCGCACACGCAAAAAGGCGGCGCCCGGAACCCCGGACGCCGCCTCCCTCGTACGACCTGTTACTTCGCTGCCGGTCGCGCCGACGGTATCGGGGACGCCGCTTCCGCCTGCGGGGACTCGGGGTTCGCCTGGACCGAGGGCGCCGCCATCGCTGCCGTGGGGTCGGCCGGGGGTTCGCCGTCCTCCAGAACCGTGACGCCGCCCACGATGCGGATGTTCGCCTCGTCGAAGGCCCGCTTGATACGCCAGCGCAGCTCGCGCTCCACCGACAGCTTCTTGCCCGGCATCGTCTTCGCCGAGACGCGTACCACCATCGAGTCCAGCAGCACGCTGTCCAGGCCGAGCACCTCGATCGGGCCCCAGAGGCGCTCGTTCCAGGGCTCGTCCTTGCTCATCTGCTCCGCCACCGCGTCCAGGGTCGCCCTCACCCGGTCCAGGTTCTCCCTGGGGTGGACGGTCACGTCCACCCCGGCCGTCGACCAGCCCTGCGAGAGGTTGCCGATGCGCTTGATCTCGCCGTTGCGGACGTACCAGATCTCGCCGTCCGCGCCGCGCAGCTTCGTCACGCGCAGGCCGACCTCGATCACCTCGCCGGAAGCCACCCCCGCGTCGATGCTGTCGCCGACGCCGTACTGGTCCTCCAGGATCATGAACACGCCGGACAGGAAGTCCGTCACCAGGTTGCGCGCGCCGAAACCGATCGCCACTCCCGCGACACCGGCGGAGGCCAGCAGGGGCGCCAGGTTGATCTGGAACGTCGACAGGACCATCAGCGCCGCCGTGCCCAGGATCAGGAACGACGCCACCGAGCGCAGTACCGAGCCGATCGCCTGCGAGCGCTGCCGACGGCGCTCCGCGTTCACCAGCAGACCGCCGAGCGCCGTGCCGTCCACCGCCTCGGCCGTACGGCTCATGCGGTCGATCAGCTTGGTGATCGCCCGCAGTACCACCACTCTCAGCACCGCTGCGATCACCAGGATGAGCACGACCCGCAGGCCGATCGCGAGCCACGTGGACCAGTTCTGCTCGACCCAGCTCGCGGCGTTCGTCGCGCTCTGCTGGGCGTCCTGGAGCGTGGGCACCGCCGGAGCCGTCGTCTCCGAGGGCGACGGGGACGGCGTGGCGCCGGCGGCCAGTAGGGCGGGCAAGGACACGGCAGGTACCTCCTGGTGCTGCGTCTGCCTCCGGTGCGAGCGGTCAAGGTCGTCCGGGTCATCCAGGTCGTCAAGGTCGTCGAGGTCACGGAAAGGTCACCGGAGGGGCAGGGGCACCACACTAACGGGGCATCGTGTGGGGATCGTGGCGATGTCCTCGGTAGAGGGCGTGCTCACTTGGAGCGCACCTGGTGAAGTAAGGGGGCGCATACCGGGGGATGCATCAGGTGTGGTCGAAAACACTCCCAGCCCGTTACCGGGACATGGTGGCGCTTCCACCAGGCATGAGGGGAGACTGGCTGCAGATCGTCCCGGCGCGAGCCACGCGCCGCCGGCGTACAAGGAGGCATCCGTGCCGCATGTCCTGGTCCTCAATGCGTCGTACGAGCCACTCGGCGTCGTACCGCTCCGCCGCGCGCTCGTCCTCGTCCTCGAGAACAAGGCCATCTGCCTCGAGGAGTCCGGCGCCTATATGCACAGCGCAACCGTCACTGTCCCCGCACCCAGCGTGGTCCGGCTCAAGCGATTCGTGCGGGTTCCCTACCGGGGGCCCGTTCCTCTTACCCGGCGCGCGCTCTTCGCACGCGACGGCGGCCGGTGCATGTACTGCGGTGGCGTCGCAACCAGCGTCGACCACGTCATTCCGCGCAGCCGCGGTGGTCAGCACGTCTGGGACAACGTGGTGGCGTCCTGCCGCCGCTGCAACCACGTCAAGGCCGACCGCCATCTCTTCGAGATCGGCTGGCGGCTCCGTCACAAACCCGCTCCGCCCACCGGTCTGGCGTGGCGCATCATCGGCACCGGGCATAGGGACCCGCGCTGGCTGCCATACCTGCAGCCGTACGGCGCGGATGACGCCTTGGCCCGGATCGACGGCATTTCCGCCTGACGATCCGGGCCTTCGCGTTCCCCGGGGCGCCGGTCGCCCCGAGCCGGTCGTCATGCGTAGCGCAGTTCGGCCGGGCGGACCGAGCGGCGCAGCAGGGGGAGCGCGGTCGCGGCGCCCGGCACACAGGCCGCGTAGACCGCCATCGGCACCAGCAGTGGCATCAGCGGTACGGAGCCGCCCGTCAGCCCCGCGTACCAGGCGCCGATCGCCGGCCCGCCCGTGCCGGCCGGCGCCACCGCCGGGGCCAGCGGCAGCGCGGTCTCCAGGAGCAGCGCCCGCACCAGGACCGGGGCCGGTACCCCGGCGGCCACCTGTGCGGCCAGGCCGCGGCGGCGGGTGGCGAGGGACTCGGCGGTGCCCACGGCCAGCCCCGAAAGGGTGATCGCGAGGGCGACCAGGACGGCGGCGCCCGTCAAGTCGACACCAGTGATGTAGAAGGACATGTCCATGGCGAGCTGATCCGGGCCGGAGCGGTGCAGCCTGTCGAGGAGCACCTCCCGCACACCCACAAAACCGGTCCCCACGACGGTCACCAGCAGCACCGCCGAGATCCCGGGGAGTTGGGCTCTCATGGCCATGGAGTGCGCCCGGTGCACGCCCACGCGTCCGCGCGCCGGGTACGGTTTGTGACCAAACACACGTTGTTCGCCCCAGTACGTCTGCGCACGCGCCCACTGGGTAGGCCTGACCTCGCCCGCATCCGTCGTACGACGACAAGGAGGCCCCCATGGCCGCACCGGCACACCCCCTGCTACCGGCCCTGTCCACATACGAGGCGGAACCGTGCGCCGACCCGGAGACCCTGCTGTGCGCCCTCAGCGCGGAGGGCGTCTGCGCCGAGGCGCCGCTGACCAGCGAACCGCCGCTGCCCGACGCCGAGCCCCTCACCAGCGAACCTCCGCTCGCCGACCCCACACCGCTGACCAGCGAGCCCTCCGCCGCCGGCCCGGACCCCTCGCCCACGGGGTTCTAGATGACGCCGGCCGACCCCGCACGCGACGAGACGCCACTGGCCCGGCTCGCCGCGCTGCACGGCGTCGCCACCTCCTACCGCCCGTCCCCGGACCGCACGGTCGCGGCGTCCGACGCGGCGATCACCGCCGCACTGAGCGCACTCGGCGTGGACGCGAGCAGCCCGGACGCCGTCCGCCACGCCCTCGCCGCACGCGAAGGGGAACTGCGCGAACGACTGCTGCCGCCGACCGTGGTCTGCTGGGGCGGAGGGCCGCCCGCCGCGCTCGCCTCCCTCCCGGACGGCACCCGCCTCAGGATCGAGACCGAGCAGGGCGAGACACGCGCCTCGGCCGGACAACTCCCGCCCGGCGTCCACACGCTGCACGCCACCGCACCCGACGGCCGGACCGCCGAGGCCCACCTCGTCGCCGCGCCCGCCCGGCTGCCCGCCCCGCCGGCCCGCTCGTACGGGCTGCTCGTCCAGCTCTACTCCCTGCTCTCCCGCCGCTCCTGGGGCATGGGCGACCTCGGTGACCTCGCCGAGCTGACCGCCTGGGCCGGACGGGCGCTCGGCGCCGGGTTCGTACAGGTCAACCCCTTGCACGCGGCCGTACCCGGCGCCCCCACCGACCCGTCCCCGTACCGCCCCTCCTCCCGCCGCTACCCGGACCCCGTGCACCTGCGCATCGAGGACGTCCCCGAGTTCCCGTACGTCGACGACCGTGACCACCTCCGGGCGCTGCTGGAGCGCGCCGCGCGGCTGCGGGAATCCGTCCTCGACAAGGGCGCGTTGATCGACCGCGACGCCGTGTGGGAGCTCAAGCGCGAGGCGCTCGAACTCGTGCACGCCGTCCCCCTCGGTCCCGGACGGCGCGCCGCCTACGCCGACTTCCTCGCCGAGGAGGGCGAGACGCTGGAGGACCACGCGACCTGGTGCGCGCTCGCGGAGGTGTACGGCTCCGACTGGCCGAACTGGCCCTCCCGGCTGCGCGATCCGCGCTCGGCCGAAACCGCCCGCGCCCGCGCCGAGCTGATGGACCGCGTCGACTTCCACAGCCGGCTCGCCTGGCTGACCGACGCCCAGCTCGCCACCGCCCAGCGCACCGCGCGCGACGCCGGGATGGCGGTCGGGCTGATCCACGACCTCGCGGTCGGCGTGCACCCGGGCGGTGCCGACGCCTGGGCGCAACAGGACTACCTGGCGTCCGGTATGTCGGTGGGCGCCCCGCCGGACGCCTTCAACGCCCGCGGCCAGGACTGGGGCCTGCCCCCGTGGCGCCCCGACCGTCTCGCCGCCACCGGTTACGCCCCCTACCGCCGCCTGCTGCGCGCCCTCTTCCGGCACGCGGGCGCGCTGCGCATCGACCACGTCATGGGCCTGTTCCGGCTGTGGTGGGTGCCGCAGGGGCAGCCCCCCACGGAGGGCACATACGTCCACTACGACGCCGAGGCCATGCTCGCCGTCCTGGTCCTGGAGGCCTCGCGCGCCGGTGCGCTGGTCATCGGCGAGGACCTGGGGACGGTGGAGCCGGGTGTGCGCGAGACGCTGCACGAGCGCGGGGTGCTCGGCACGTCCGTCCTCTGGTTCGAACGGGACTGGGAGGGCACCGGGCAGCCGCTGCCGCCCGAGCGCTGGCGGGCGGACTGCCTGGCCACCGCCACCACCCACGACCTGCCGCCGACGGCTGCGCGGCTCACCGGCGAACACGTCGAACTCCGCGACCGGCTGGGCCTGCTGACGGGCCCCCTGGACCAGGAACGCGCCGCGGCGGCCGCCGACACCGGCGAATGGCTCGCCCTGCTGTCCCGGCTCGGACTGCTGAAGGGGGTGAGCGGAGGGGCCTCGGCGGTGTCGGAGGAGATCGAGATACAGGCCGTCCACCGCTTTCTGCTGCGCACCCCCGCCCGTCTGATCGGCGCCTGGCTCCCGGACGCGGTGGGCGACCGGCGCCCGCAGAACCTGCCGGGCACCTGGGACGAATACCCGAACTGGCGCCTGCCGATCGCGGACGCGGAGGGGCGCCCCGTGACCCTGGAGGAACTGGCGGCCTCACCGCGACTGCACGCGCTGGTGGACGTGCTGCGGGGGAGGGGCGCGGGAGAGCGGCGCGAGGCGGACGGGGGCGGGGAGGGGCGTGGAGCGAGTGATCTGGGATGGCCGGGGCCGAGGGGGATGCGCGGGTCCTGTTCCGGGGCGGGGCCGGAGTGCAGGGCGCCGGGGGCTTCGTAGTGCACCCCCGGGCGCGCGGGCCGTTCGGGCGTTCGCTACTTTTGCACTGTGGACAAGAAGAACGCCCTGCGCGCCGGCGCCCTGGCCGCCGGTACGACGCTGATGATGCTGCTCATGTCGTCCCCCGCGCTCGCGCTGACCCGCGACGACGGCGACGACCCCGGCAAGGGCCTGAGCGTGATCGACACGCTGGGGCTGTTCGTGGTGACGCCGATCGTGCTGTTCCTGGTCATCGCCGGTCTCGTCATGGTCACCGACAAGTCCCGCAAGCAGACCAAGCAGGGCTGACGCCCGTACGTTCCGTTTCCGTCGAGGGAGTGCGGGGGGGGGGGGCGGGGGGGGGCGCCCGGCGGGGGGGGTTGGGG
>NZ_JBEOZU010000030.1:69727-107892 GCF_040298185.1 Streptomyces sp. NPDC001634
CGCGCGCTACCCGCCCGGGGGGGGGGCGGTGCCCCCCGGCCGCGCCCCCCCCCCGGGACTCCCTCGACGTGTTTCTACGGGTGCGGTTCCGCGTTACGGCAGTCCGGTGGGGGTCCTCCTGCTCGAGCGAAGCCGAGAGCTTGGGGGAGCGCATGAGCGCCGCAACCCCACGCCGGCCGAGATCACCGCCGCGGCCGCGTTTCCTCGCCTCCGACCGCGCCGTCGGCATCACCGGTACGTTCGTGAACGTCACGGGCGGGATGTTCCCGGGCTGAGCCGACGGGCTCGTGAAGACCGCAGAGGGCGCCCGGCATAACGCCGGGCGCCCTCACACACATACCGCTAGGCGGTGGCAGCGTCCGCCGTCTGTGCCTTCAGTGCTCGCTCGACGCCCGCGCGCGACTCCGAGACCAGGCGCCGCAGTGCCGGGGGCGGCTCCGCGGCGGCCAGCCACGTGTCCGTCTCGGCCAGTGTCACCTCGGAGACCTGGATCGACGGGTAGAGCCCGACCACGATCTGCTGGGCCATCTCGTGCGAACGGGAGTCCCAGACGTCCTTGACCACCTCGAAGTACTTGTCCGCGTAGGCGGCGAGCAGCTCGCGCTGGTCGGTCTGGACGAAGCCCGCGATCACCGCCTCCTGGACGGCGTTCGGCAGCTTGTCGGACTCGACGACCGACGCCCAGGCCTCCGCCTTGGCCTCCTCGGTGGGACGGGCGGCCCGGGCGGTGGCCGCGTGCCGCTCACCGGCCGCCGTCTTGTCGCGCTCCAGCTCGCCCGCGATCTCCGTCTCGTCGAAGCGGCCCACCGCCGCGAGCCGCTCCACGAACGCCCAGCGCAGCTCGGTGTCGACGACCAGACCCTCGATGGTCCCCGAACCGTCCAGCAGGCCCTCCAGGAGGTCCAGCTGCTCCGGCGTACGGGCGGTCGCCGCGAAGGCACGCGCCCAGGCCAGCTGGTGGTCGCTGCCCGGCTCGGCGGCGCGCAGATGGGCGAGGGTCGCGTCCGTCCACCGGGTCAGCAGCGCCTCGCGCGCGGACGGGTCGGCATACAGGTCGACGGCCAGCTTCACCTGGCGGTGCAGCGACTGCACGACACCGATGTCGGACTCCTTGCCGATGCCCGACAGGGCGAGCGAGAGGTAGTCGCGGGTCGCCAGCTCCGCGTCCCGGGTCATGTCCCAGGCCGAGGCCCAGCACAGGGCGCGCGGCAGCGACGACTCGAAGTCGCCGAGGTGCTCGGTGACGAACGCGAGCGACGTCTCGTCCAGGCGGACCTTCGCGTACGACAGGTCGTCGTCGTTGAGCAGGATCACGTCCGGGCGGCGCCGCCCGGCCAGCTGCGGTACGGCGGTCAGCTCGCCGTTGACGTCCAGCTCGATCCGGCCGTCCTCGTCGCGCAGCAGCTTGCCGCTGTCGGCGTCGAGGTTGTAGAGGCCGACGGCGATGCGGTGCGGCCGCAGGGTGGGCTCGCCCTTGGCGCCCGCCGGGAGCGCCGGGGCCTCCTGGCGGATGGCGAAGGAGGTGATGACCCCGTTCGCGTCCGTCTCGATCTCCGGGCGGAGGATGTTGATGCCCGCCGTCTCCAGCCACTTCTTCGACCAGGTCTTCAGATCGCGGCCGGAGGTCTCCTCCAGGGCGCCCAGCAGGTCGGACAGGCGTGTGTTGCCGTACGCATGACGCTTGAAGTACGCCTGCACGCCGGCGAAGAACTCGTCCATGCCGACATAGGCGACGAGCTGCTTGAGGACCGAGGCGCCCTTGGCGTACGTGATGCCGTCGAAGTTGACCAGGACGTCGTCGAGGTCGTTGATCTCGGCCATGATCGGGTGCGTCGAAGGCAGCTGGTCCTGGCGGTACGCCCACGTCTTCATGGAGTTGGCGAACGTGGTCCAGGAGTGCGGCCAGCGGGACTGAGGGTGGTACGCCTGGCAGGCGATCGAGGTGTAGGTGGCGAACGACTCGTTCAGCCACAGGTCGTTCCACCACTCCATGGTCACGAGGTCGCCGAACCACATGTGGGCCAGCTCGTGCAGGATGGTCTCGGCGCGCACCTCGTACGCCGCGTCCGTCACCTTCGACCGGAAGACGTACTGGTCCCGGATGGTGACCGCGCCCGCGTTCTCCATCGCGCCCGCGTTGAACTCCGGCACGAAGAGCTGGTCGTACTTCTTGAACGGGTACGCGTAGTCGAACTTCTCCTGGAACCAGTCGAAGCCCTGCCGGGTCACCTCGAAGATCGCGTCCGAGTCGAGGAACTCGGCGAGGGAGGGCCGGCAGTAGATGCCGAGCGGGACGGTCCGGCCGTCCTTCTCGTAGACGCTGTGGACGGAGTGGTACGGGCCCACGATCAGCGCGGTGATGTACGTCGAGATCCGCGGCGTCGCCTCGAAGATCCAGACGTCGTCCTTGGGCTCCGGGGTGGGCGAGTTGGACACGACGGTCCAGCCGGTGGGCGCCTTCACGGTGAACTGGAAGGTGGCCTTGAGGTCCGGCTGCTCGAAGGAGGCGAACACGCGGCGGGCGTCCGGCACCTCGAACTGTGTGTAGAGGTACGCCTGCTGGTCGACCGGGTCGACGAAGCGGTGCAGGCCCTCGCCGGTGTTGGTGTACGCGCAGTCGGCGACCACGCGGAGCACGTTCCGGCCCTCCAGGAGCCCGGGGAGGGCGATCCGCGAGTCCTTGAAGACCTCGGCGGGGTCGAGCGGGTCGCCGTTGAGGGTGACCTCGTGGACGGTCGGGGCCACCAGGTCGATGAAGGACTCCGCGCCGGTTTCGGCGGAGTCGAAGCGCACCGTGGTCACGGACCGGTAGGTGCCGCCCTCCTGCGCGCCGGAGAGGTCGAGATCGATCTCGTACGAGTCAACGGTGAGCAGCTTCGCCCGCTGCTGCGCCTCTTCGCGAGTCAGGTTTGTGCCAGGCACGCGGTCATCTCCTCGTTATGTGTGGGTTGCGTCATCCTTCCATGTCGGCAGGGCATTGGGCGATGATCGGGACGGGCGGCAGCGTGCACTTGACCGGCACCCGGCGGTGTCTCTGCGACCGGTGCCCGGAACGTGATGTCCGTTTCCCGCCGGTGGTCGCGTGCGCCGCGAGCGAGCCTGGGGGCATGACGACCTACCCGGCACGACCCATCGGTCCGACCGTCCTGAAGGAACTGCGCACCACGGACGACGCGGGCCGCCCGATGATCCCCTTCGCGGACGACGAGGGCGGCGCGCCCCTCCGCTGCTGTCTGCGCCGCAGCGAGCCCGGCGAGCAGATCGCCCTCGTCTCGTACGCCCCCTTGCGCCGCTGGGCGGCGGAGACCGGTGCCGAACCGGGTGCGTACGACGAGCAGGGGCCGGTCTTCATCCATGCCGGGGAGTGCGGGGGACCCGACGGGGACGGCCGTCCGTTCGCCGAGGCGCACCGCACCGTCCGCCGCTACTCGGCCGAGGGGCACATCCTCGGGGGAGAGCTGGTGGAGGACCCCGAGGGCTTCGACTCGGCCTTCCAGAACGCGTTCGACGACCCGGACGTGGCGCTCGTCCACGTGCGGGCCGTCGAGTACGGGTGTTTCCTCTATGAGGTGCGCAGGGACACCTATGAGGTGCGCAGGGACGGCGAGGTGCGCAGGGACAGCAGGGACTAGCCCTGCAGCTCCGCCGCCACCAGCTCCGCGATCTGCACCGCGTTGAGGGCCGCGCCCTTGCGGAGGTTGTCGTTGGAGACGAAGAGGGCGAGGCCGTTCTCCACCGTCTCGTCCGTGCGGATGCGGCCCACGTACGACGGGTCCTTGCCGGCCGCCTGGAGCGGGGTCGGGATGTCGGTGAGGACGACACCCGGCGCCCCGGCCAGCAGCTCCGTCGCGCGCTCCACCGGCAGCGGACGCGTAAAGCGGGCGTTGACCTGGAGGGAGTGGCCGGAGAAGACCGGGACACGGACGCAGGTGCCGGAGACCTTAAGTCCGGGGATCTCCAGGATCTTGCGGGACTCGTTGCGGAGCTTCTGCTCCTCGTCGGTCTCGTTCAGACCGTCGTCGACGAGGTTGCCCGCGAAGGGGAGCACGTTGAAGGCGATCGGGCGCTTGTAGACCCCCGGCTCGGGGAAGTCGACCGCCTCGCCGTCGTGGGTCAGCTTGTCGGCGTCCGCGACCACCTTCTGGGCCTGGCCGTGCAGCTCCGCGACGCCCGCGAGGCCCGAGCCGGACACCGCCTGGTAGGTGGCGACGACCAGCGCCTCGAGGCCCGCCTCCTCGTGCAGCGGCTTCAGCACCGGCATCGCGGCCATCGTCGTGCAGTTCGGGTTGGCGATGATGCCCTTGGGGCGGTTGGCGATCGCATGCGGGTTCACCTCGGAGACCACGAGCGGTACGTCGGGGTCCTTGCGCCAGGCCGAGGAGTTGTCGATCACGACCGCGCCCTGCGAGGCGACCTTCTCGGCCAGCGCCTTCGAGGTCGCACCGCCCGCGGAGAACAGCACGATGTCCAGGCCGGTGTAGTCGGCCGTCGCCGCGTCCTCCACCGTCACGCCGTCGAGGACGGTCCCCGCCGAGCGGGCCGAGGCGAACAGACGCAGCTCGGTGACGGGGAAATTGCGCTCCGCGAGGATCCTGCGCATGACCGTGCCGACCTGACCGGTGGCTCCGACGATTCCGACCCTCACGGCGACTCCTTCTACGTCTCTTGCGTCTCTTTACGTGCGTGTTGCCTGGCCGAGGCTTTTCCATCATGCGGCCGACCCCGGCCCGTGTGTCCAATTCTTTGCGCGGTGTGCCCGAGGAATGGGACGAGTCGGACCGGACGCCGGTTGCAGACCTCCGGTGCCCACCCCCGCTGAGCTGGAGAAATTCATCCTTCGGACGCCCCGCACCGCAAGCTGTGCTGCCCCGCGCCTGCCCGCGGCCTCCCGGCGCACACGACGGTGTGACGTACGCCTCTGCCGCGGGCCGCAGAACTCGTCCGAACGTTTCGGGCGCCTGCGGCGTCGTAGAGGAAACGCGGAAGGGGAGGGGTGGCTGTGCTGCGCAGAAAGGCCCGCCGCGGGCCGGGGGCGGACCACGCGGTGGACGACCCCCTGGACGCGGCCCAGGAACGACGGGTGCGGGCGGTGCTCGCGCTCGGCGGGGTGCCGCAGGCGGACCTGCCGGACGGGGTGCAGCAGGTCCGTCTGCGGTTGCTGGAGCGGTCCGCGAGCGGGCGCGAGGCGCCGCGCGACGTGTCCGCGTGGGCGGCGGTCGTCGCCTCCAACCTGGCGATGGACTGGCACCGGGCCAAGCGCCGTCAGGAGCGGATCGGGGAGCGGCTGGCCGCGCTGCGACAGCTGGAGCATCCCTCCGGCGAGGACTCCAGCGTGCTCTCGCTGGCCGTCGCCCAGGGCCTGGACGATCTGCCCGACGCCCAGCGTCAGGTCCTCGTCCTGCGCTTCTACGCCGATCTGCCGGTGCGGGGGATCGCGGAGGAGCTCGGCATCCCCGAGGGCACGGTCAAGAGCAGGCTCCACTCGGCGGTCCGCGCGCTGCGCGACCGTCTGCACGAGGACGAGGTGGTGTGACGTGGCCCCGGAGTACGACGGCGCGGACGCGCTGACGGCCGCGATCACCGGCGAGCCGCTGCCGGACGCGGCGCGGGCCGACGCAGGGTTCATGGCCGCGCACCGGGCGGCGCTGGCCGATGTGGCGCTGCTGCGGGAGCAGCTGGGGATCATAGGGGAGGCACTGGCGGGGCCGTCGGCCGAGTCGTCACCGGCCGCCGTCCCGGACACTCCCGAGCCGGCCATCGCCCCGGACCGACCGCATCTCCCGCGTCCGGCGCGGCGGCCCGTGCGCCGTGGCCGTACCCTGCGTGTCGCCGTCGGCTCGCTCGCGGCGGTGGCGGCCCTGTCGACGGTCGTCTGGCTGGGCTGGCTCGTGGCGCACAACGGGGGAGCGGACAGCGCCATGTCGAAGAGTTCCGGAGCCGCCGACGCCGCGTCGAAGGGTGACGCCCGGGCCCCCGGCAAGACGTCCGGCGACGGGTCGCCGCCGTCCGATCCCGGGACGGCGCTCGCATGCTCCCGCCTCGTCGTCGAGGGGACGGTGGCCGAGGTGGGGCCGCTGAGCGATCCCAGGACCCGGGTCGTGCTGACCGTCACGCGCTCCTACAAGCCCGACCACGGCCCCTCCCGCGTCACGTTCCTCCTCGACGGCGAGGCCAGGCCGCAGCCGCGTCGGGGCCAGCATGTGCTGATCAGCATCCCGCAGGGCACGGACGGGCCGAGCCTGTGGGCCGTGGGCGACGAGCGGGTCGCCGCGAACCGCGCCTGGATCACCAAGGCGCTGCCCGGCGCCCGGCACACCGCGTGTCCCTCTGAGGGGCCGAAGTGACCGGTACGACGGTGAAGGGCGGGCGCCCGGAATGGACGCCCGCCCCTGTCGCCGTGCCGAGGGGTTACGGCGTGACCTTCTCGATCTTCACGCTGCCCGTACCCGCGGCCGTGCCGCGTGCGTTGACCAGCTGGACCTGGCCGAAGAGCTCCCGGCCTTCGGGGGCCGACGCGGCCGCGGTGACCTTGTGGGCACACCTCGCGGAGTCATCCGTCCGGCGCCCGGCACACCGCGTGTCCCTCCGACGGGCCGAAGTGACCGGTACGACGGTGAAGGGCGGGCGCCCGGAATGGACGCCCGCCCCTGTCGCCGTGTCGAACGGTTACGGCGTGACCTTCTCGATCTTCACGCTGCCCGTGCCCGCGGCCGTGCCGCGTGCGTTGACCAGCTGGACCTGGCCGAAGAACTCCCGGCCTTCAGGGGCCGGCGCGGCCGCGGTGACCGTGCCGGACACCGTCGCGGAGTCACCCGTGCCGAGCTTCACCGGCGTCGAACCGTCGACCGTGACCTGGCCGAGCGCGGGGGAGAAGAACACGTCCCGGTAGTCGTACGCCGTCGAGCCGGACGGGACCGAGTAGCCCGCGACCTCGATGGTGTAGGTACCGGCGGCGGGCGAGGCGATGTGCACCGACTCCTCGGAGTCGCCGTCCGCGGACTGCGCGACCTGCTTGCCGGCCGCGTCGTACACGGTCAGGTCGAGGTCGGCGGCCGTGTCGGAGACGTTGCCGATGGCGACGTCCAGCGAGGTGGCGCCCGCGGGCACCTCCACCGTGGTGGTCTGCTTCTCGCCGCCCTTGATGGTCGGCCGGGCCGTCTTCGAGGAGCCGAGCGGGCCGCCCATCAGCTTGCCGTCCAGGGCCGCGTACTTGTTGGTCACCTTCCAGGAGGCGGTGGCCGGGGTGCCGACCTTGGCCTCGGGCACGGACACGGTCTCCGGGTCGAAGGCCGCGCCGAGGACGGTGACGTCCAGCTTGTACGGGTTGTCGAGCAGCGGCGAGGTGCGGCGCGACTCGACCTCGATCTCCCAGACGCCGGCCTGCGGGTCCGCGTACGAACGCACGTCGGGCTTGCAGCCGTTGCCGTCGAGGTAGTTGGGGTAGCAGTACGGGGTGCCGGTGTTGTCGACCGGAGTTCCGTACGGGTGGATCGCGATGAACCGGGTCTGGCTCTTGTCCGCCAGCCCGCCGATCGCGACCTCAAGCGACTTCGCGCCCTCGGGCACGGTCAGGAAGTACGACTGCGAGCTGTTGCGCTGCACCGAACTCGACGCCGAGTAGGTGTACTTGACCGGGGCCGACACCACGACCGTGGTCAGGATCTGCTTGTCGACGCCCTCGGTGAACGGGTCGTCGACCTCCAGGATCGCGCTCTTGATGCCCGCGGACCTCGGGGCGGCCTGGACCTTGACGGTCACCGGCTGGTTCAGCGGCAGCTTCACCAAGGGGGAGCCGAGGAGACGGAAGGTGTCACCCGCGTTGTTCTCGAAGTGCAGCGTGTGCCAGACCGCCTTGTCCGGGCCGGACGTACGCGTGATCGTGATCTCGTACGTCTTCTTCTCGCCGGACTTCAGCCCGCCCTCGCGGTCGTACAGGCCCGTGCCGAAGCCGGGGGTCTTCAGCGACTGGTCGAGCGCGGTGTCGACCGGGGCCTTGACGGTGTAGTCGTGCGACGTGGCGTCGTCGCGGATCGCGTCCCACGCGTCCACGATGTTGATGCGGCCCGCGCCCTCCTCGTAGGCCTGAACACCCTTGATGTGGTCGGCGGTCGAGGTCAGCGCCGTGCGCAGCTTCTCGGGCGTCAGGGCGATGCCCTTCTGCTTCGCGGCCGACAGCAGCAGCGCCGAGGCACCCGCGGCCTGCGGGGACGCCATCGAGGTGCCCTGGAGCATCGAGTAGCCGGCCGGCAGCGAGTAGCCCGCCTCGGCGACCGGGGAGCCCGGCAGCCAGGTCTGGGTGGTGTTGATCGCGGCACCGGGCGCGACGAGCGTCGGCGTGAAGCCGCCGTCCTCACGCGGGCCACGGGAGGAGAAGGGCAGCAGCTGGTACTTCTTCTCCACCTGAGAGCCGTAGTTGGCGGCCCAGGTCTGCTTGGAGATGGCCGCGCCGACCGAGATCACCTTGTCGGCCAGGCCCGGGTCGCCGATCGTGTTGGCGCCCGGTCCGGAGTTACCGGCCGAGATCACGAGCTGCACGCCGTACGTGTCGATGAGGCGCGTGTACAGCTCGGAGCGCGCGTTGTTGCCGTCGTTGAGCGCCGGGAGGCCGCCGATGGACATGTTGACGATGTCGACGCCGCGGTTGACGACGAGGTCGATCATGCCCTCGGTGAGCGCGACATTGGTGCAGCCGCCGGTCCAGGTGCAGGCGCGGGAAGAGACGATCTTCGCGCCCGGGGCCGCACCGTTCATCTTGCCGCCGAACAGGCCGTTGGCCGCGGTGATGCCCGCGACGTGCGTGCCGTGCTCGGACTCGATGACGCCGATGTTGACGAAGTCGGCCTTCTTGCCGACCCAGGACCCGCCGAAGGGGTCCATCGGCACGTCCTTGCGGATCTGCACCACGAACGGCACGCGCTCGACGACGTCGGTCTTCGGGTCGTCGGTGCCGAAGTAGCCGATCTGGTAGCCGTCCTTGTACGGCTTCATCGGCGTGTCGTCGCTGAAGTCGTGGTTGTTGTTCAGGTCGAGCGTGACCGTGCCGGCCGCCGGGTCGTACAGGACGCCCCAGCTGTCGGTGGTGTCGCCGTCGCGGTTGAGGTCGCCCTTCTCGTCGCCGCCGGTGGTCGCGGACTCCTTGAAGGTGCTGATCTCGTACGAGCCCGTCGGCGCCGTCCAGGTCTGGCCGCCGTACGTGAAGGTGGGCCCTGAGACCGCCGTGACCATCGGACGCCAGGTGGCGTCGCTGTCCGCGATCGGGTCGGTCGAGGTCACCCAGTCGACGATCTTGCGCTCGCCGGTGGTGGTCTTCTGCAGCGCCGGGTGGCCGAGGTCGACGCCCGAGTCGAGGATGCCGATGGTGATGCCGCGGCCGTCCGCCTTCGGGTGCTCCTTGACGAAGTCGACGGCGCCCGTCTCGAAGGACGGGTTGTAGGGGTTCTCGGCGGGGGTGTTCTTGTCCGGGCCGGTGTAGGTGACCGTGCCCTTGCTCGCGGCCCCCTTGGCGGTGTCCGCGCTCGGCGTCGGGTCGTCGAGCCGGATCTCCTGCCGCAGGTCGATGGCGTGCACGGAGGACAGCTTCTCGGCGGCGGCGATGGCCGAGTCCGCCTTGCCGGTCGGGACGGTGGCACGGACGTAGCCGAGCTTGTCGTAAGTGCGGCCCACGGAGCCGCCCTTGACCGCGTTCAGTTCCTTGGCGACCTGCTCGGTCTGGCCGGGAGCGGTCGCGATCATCATCGTGACGTTCTTCGCGCCGTCGGCCTTGGCCTCGGCGAGAAGGTTCGCGTCGTCCGAACCAAGCTTGGCGCTCGCGGACTTGACGACGGGGTCGGCCTGGGCCGGGGGGTGGTTCGCGGAGAAGGCCAGGGGTATCGGCCCGGCCGCGGAGAGCGCGGCCACGAGACCCGCGGCGACGGCTGTGCGCGCCACGCGTCTCGCGCCCGTTGTCGGGGCGCGGTGAGGGTCGGTGGTCATCGGCATCCCTTGTAGGTAAAGGAACGAATGTGGTGCGGCCGGAACCCGAAGGTCGATCGGTCCTGACCGCTGTCGTCCGGATTTCGGGTCCGGGCGACCGCTCAGCTTTACCCAAGGGACAGATGTTTGGGGAGAGTTGACCGAGACGGGATGGAGTCATGGCGTAATCCCGCCATACGCCATCGGGGACTTAGCGGCGCAGGCCGGGACATTCCTGTGATCCCGCTGTCCTCCTACGCGCGTAGTTCGGGTCTCAACCTTCGTGCGGGCGCGTGGAGTTCGGGGTCTCGGTCTTTACGCGTGTGCGTGTGCTGAGGGATCTCGGTCTTCGCGCGAGCGCGTGCGGTCAGGTTCCCCGGTCCTCGCGCGTGCGGTCAGGTTCCCTGGTCCTTGCCCGTGCGGTCAGGTTCCCCGGTCCTCGCGCGTGCGCGTGTGGATCCAGGGCCCCGGCCCGCGCTCGTGCACATGCGAGGCCGGGCCCTCAGCCCTCGCGTGTGCGCGCGTAGTGACGGGACGCCTTCGCGCGGTTGCCGCATGCCGCCATGGAGCACCAGCGGCGGGTGCCGTTCCGTGATGTGTCGAAGAAGTGCAGGATGCAGGAGTCGTGGGCGCAGCCGCGGATACGGTCCGGGGCGGTGGCCATCAGCTCCAGGTAGTTGCGGGCGGCGAGCCAGGCGGGGCCCCAGGCCGGATCGGCGAACTCGGCGCGTTCGCCCGGGCCTTGGGTATCCAGGGTGGGCCGGATCCGCCCGTGCTCGAGCACGGTGTCGACGGCCGCCGCCCCTTCCGTCAGGGAGCCGTCCACCGCGGCCTTCAGGGCGTCGCGCGCCCGCAGTGTGTGCCGCAGGGTCGCCTCATCGGCGGTGAACCCTTCGAGGCCGTTGGCGGCCAGCCACACCGCGAGCCCGTCCGTGTCCGTGAGCAGGTCCTGCTGGGCGCCCTCGTACATCCACCGGGTGTTGAGCAGATCGAGCGCGACCGGCTCCCCGGTGAGCGGGCGTGGATCACGGGCGGCGGACATCGGGGCTCCTCGACTGCTGATCTGCTGCTGATCTGCGCTAACCGCTCAAGGGTACGTGAGTGGTTGACGTTCCTCGATTCTAACCTCTAATCTGCATTTTAGGGGTTAGCCCGCTTCCCTGGGCTGCCATGATCCGAGGGGACCGCCATGTCACTGCGCACGGGCCACGTGGGCCTGAACGTCACCGACCTCGACCGCTCGCTCGCCTTCTACCGGGACGTCCTCGGCTTCTCGCTGCTTGCGGAGGGCAAGGAGGATGGCCGGAGGTACGCGTTCCTGGGCGAGGGGCAGCGCCTGCTGCTCACGCTCTGGCAGCAGGCACAGGGGGCGTACGACAGCGGACGCGCCGGTCTGCACCACCTGGCGCTGGAGGTGGAAACGATCGAGCAGGTCAGGGAGTACGAGACCGCCCTGCGTGGTTACGGCGTCGAGTTCGCGTACGAGGGTGTCGTCGCCCACCGGGAGGGTGCGGCGTCCGGCGGCATCTTCTTCCACGACCCGGACGGCACGCGGCTGGAGATCAGCGCGCCCAGCGGCGCCGAAGGCGCAGCGGTACCGAACGCGACCGCTCCGACCTGCGGTTTCTTCTAGCCATGAGCGTCTACCACGCGGGCTCGCGCACCGTTCAGGACCGGGTCGGGGTCCGCGGCCAGGCGGACCATGTGGGCCGGGCCGTCGGTGACACCCTGAAACCGGTGGCCGCGGCCTTCCTGGAACTCCAGCCGCTGCTGGTGCTCGGGGCCGCCGATCCGGTGGGCGGCGGCGTGTGGGCGTCGCCGGTGTCCGGTGCGCCGGGTTTCGTACGGGCCACGAGCCCGCGCCGGATCTCGGTGGCGGGCGGGGTGGCGCCGGCCGATCCGCTGGCCCGGGCGCTGACCGCGGAGGGCGTCCCCGTCGGCACGATCGCCCTCGACCCGCGCACCCGCCGCCGTATGCGCCTCAACGGCCGGGCCCGCCCGACACCGCGGGGTCTGGCGATCGAGGCGGACCAGGTGTTCTCCAACTGCCCGAAGTACCTGCAGAAGAGGAAGTCGTACGAGACGGTGGCGGACCGGGCGCCGGGGAAACCGCAGCGCGGTGACGAACTGACGGTGGAACAACAGGAGTTCGTCAGCCGAGCCGACACCTTCTTCCTCGCCACCGTCCACGCCGACGGCGCCGACGTCAGCCACCGGGGCGGCAACCCCGGCTTCGTACGGGCCGCCTCACCGCGCGAACTGAGCTGGCGCGACTACCCGGGCAACTCCATGTTCCTGACCCTCGGCAACCTCGCGGCGGACCCGCGCGCCGGGCTGCTGTTCCTGGACTGGACGACGGGGACAGTGCTGCAGCTCACGGGTGAGGCGCGGATGGAGTTCGGTGCCGACGGGGAACGGAGGGTCCGCTTCACGGTGGGGGAGGTCGTGGAGACGGAGGCCGCCGTGCCGCTGCGCTGGTCCGCGCCCGAATACTCGCCTGCCAATCCGGACCCGGCGGGTTAACGTCCCCGCGTGCGCAAAAAACTGAGGGTGGCGGCCTACGCCATCTGCGTTCGCGACGGCCAACTCCTGCTCGCCCGCGGGCCGAGCCCCGACGGCACACCCGAGTGGATGCTGCCCGGCGGCGGCATGGAACACGGCGAGGACCCCTACGACACCGTCCGGCGGGAGGTGGAGGAGGAGACCGGCTACCACATCGAGCTCATCGGGCTGCTCGGCGTGGACTCGATCCGCCACAGCTCCCGCCGCCGCTTCGGACGCACCGTCGACCGCCACGGCATACGGCTCGTCTACGAGGGGCGGATCGTCGGCGGCGAACTCCGCAACGAGGTCGGCGGTTCCACGGACCTGGCGGCCTGGCAGGACCTGACCGCCGTGCCCGGGCTGAGGCGGGTCGCTCTCGTCGACACAGGACTCGAACTGTGGCGACAGCGTCCCGCGGCGGGCCGGGCCGCACTCCCCGAGGGATAGCTCCCCCTACCCCGCGAGATGAACACGGAGCGCGGTCGACCGCAACACGGAGCTCGTGCTGAGGAAGGACTGAAACAGACCCACGGTACCTGGGGTCCGCGACCTCTCGGTGAAATTACGGTGTAAACCCATCCGACCCGGACATGAGACACGCCGTTCATCTGTCTGAAACGTCTGTGCCGCCTCATATCGACAACCCGCTGTTCACGGGGATGGTTCGATATTTGAGCAAGGCTGGTGGTCGTGTGCGCGTCAGGCACGAGCTGCGCGTGCTGTCGGTCTACGACGGTTTCTTTTCCGGTGGCGCCCGGATCCTCCACAGTGACGTCGTCCTGGGTCTGCAGGAAGGCGGTCAGTACCACCGGGTGCTGAGCGTTCACGGAGAGGTACTCCGTGAGGCCACCCGGCAGACGATGGAGGACGATGCCTGCTACCGGTCGCTGACCGCGGCCGGTGTGGAGGTCACGTCGCTCGGCCGTACCTTCGGCCTGACCGAGGGCGCGCCCGCCGACCCTGCGGTCTTCACCGGGCCGGAGCTGGCGACGACGGCCAGGGCGATGGCCGGTGCGGAGGTCATCCTTTCGCTGAAGGAGCAGCCGCTCGGCCTGCTCAACCAGAAGGGCCTGCCGCGCCGGCCGGTCGTGGTCAGCCTGCACCGCTCGGACCCGGAGAACCAGGGCCGGGCGCTCGACGAGCTGAAGGCCGCCATCGCCGACGGCACGGTGGTGGCGTGCGTCTGCTGCGCCGAGTCGACCCGGGCGGCCTACGAGGCCGTGGGGATTCCGGCCGATCTGCTGCACGTCATCCCGAACGGCGTGGATCTTGAGCGCTTCCGGCCCGACCCCGCCCGGAGGCTGAGGCTGCGGACGGCGCTCGACATCCCGGAGCCTGCGCCGGTGGTCGTCTTCGCGGCCCGGTACGACGCGATGAAGAACATCCCGCTCTTCCTGCGTTCCGCACGGGCCTGGCTGCGGCGCGAGCCCGCCGGGCACGTGCTGATGTGCGGCGCGGGCATGACCGAGGGCCAGCCGGGGCTGGGCGCCGACATCGAGGCCGCGTTCGGGGACGACATGCGGCTCACGGAGCGGCTCCACCTGCTCGGGGTGCGGCGCGACATGGAGAATGTCTACGCGGGCGCCGACGTGGTCGCGCTGACCTCGGCCTGGGGCGAGGCGGCGCCGCTGTGCCTGATCGAGGGCATGATGTGCGGGGCCGTACCCGTCGCAACCGACGTGGGCGACAGCGCGGCGATCGTGTCCGGGCATGGTTTCGTCACCCCGCCGGACCCCGACGCGATCGCGATGGCCTGGAGCGACGCGGTCGCCGCCCGCGCCGACCTGGCGCCCGTTCTCGCCCGCAGCCGCGAGCGCTTCAGCCGTACCCGCATGATCGCCTCGTACGCGGCGCTCATCGACCGCGTCCACGCGGAGGGGGTCAGGTCGCCCCTGCCTCAGTCGCCCCTGCCCCAGCCGCCCCTGCCGGAGCCGCTCTGATCATGTCGGCCGCATGAGGAGGGGCCGCCGGACACGAGCCCGGCGGCCCCTCCTCTCCCCTCCTGATGCCGGTCCCGGTGCCTCACCGGGGCAGCACCACGACATACGCGGCCGGCTCCCGGTCCGCCGACGCCATCAGCGCCGTACGGACCACCGTCGCCTGCTGCTCCATCTGGCAGCGCAGCTTCTTCGGTGTGATGTGGACGACCGTGATGCCGAGCCGTTCCAGGTGCTCGCGCTTGCGGGCGTACTCCGACCACATGGCGTCGTCTTCCTGGCGCGGGGCGCGGGTGTCCAGCTCCACCGCCACCGCCTGTTCCGGCCAGTACGCGTCGAGGCCCCCGAGGTGGGGACCGCCGGGAAGCCTCAGGTCCACGTTCCAGACCGGGTCCGGCAGGCCGTACTCGCGCACCATCCGGTACAGACGGTCCTCGGCGATCGCGCGGCTCTCCGCCAGGAGCGAGTCGACCGCGTCCACCACGTGCGGGCGGCTCAGCAGCTTCGCCTGGTTCAACTCACGTACCACCGCGGCCGGTTCGCAGTGACCGGCGCGCACCGCCTCGGTCAGCAGGCGGCGCACCGTCCCCGCGTCCGTCAGCTCCGCGACCGCGTCGGCCAGGGCACGCGGAACCGGTGCGACCGGCAGACCGGTCACCAGCCGGGGGGTGGGCAGCGCCGGGGCGCGGACCACCCGTGCGCAGCCGGTGCTGCGCAGCCTGCGCAGCCGGGTGACCAGGACGTCGATCTTCTCCAGTGACGTCAGCGGGGGAGCGCAGGAGAAGCCGTACAGGGCCAGCGCGGCCAGGCCCGTGATCATCGCGTCCGGGTAGCGCAGCGGGGCGTGCGGGCCGTTCGCGCTGGGCTGGGAGGGGACGGCGGAGACCGGGCCGGCGAGCGGTGAGCGCGTCGTGTAGAGGAGCACCGCGTGCAGGCGTTCCTCGGAGGTGGGAGGGCCCGGGTGCAGCAGGTACACGCCCGGCAGGAGCTGCTGCCAGGGGCCGCCGGGCCGGCACTGCTCGGTCGTCTCGGCCGCCGTCACTCCGTGGGCGCGCAACTGGGCCGTGGTCAGGACCCGGCGCTGCATGTCGGACAGATGGCGGAGGGGGCGGGGGGAGAGCGGGGTGTTGTGGGTCATGTCCCCGGAGTTCCCGCCTCCGGTCCGCCCCCTAACCCCTGTTACACACCTGTCGACAAATACGGACAAGACGGTACTAAAGTACGGGCGTTCGAGCGCCGAGAGGGGCTGGTCCGGCCGGGGGGAAGGGGCGGGTTACGGGTTCGGATACTCGTATTTCGTAACCGTCGTTCCACAGGACCCGTCAACCGCGGACCCCCCGGCGGACACCGGCCGTCGCCCCTATCGGACGGCGGCCTCCGCGTCGCACGCCTGCCCCCGCAGGGTGCGCGCCAGGTCGTCGCGCGCCTCAAGTACCAGCCTTCGCAGGGCCGGCGGCGCGTCCTCGTGCGCCGCGAGCCATGCGTCCGTCGCGTCCAGCGTCCCGGGCGAGTCCTGCAGCGCCGGGAACAGGCCCCTCACCACGTCCATCGCGATCTGGATGGAACGCTCGGCCCATACGCGCTCGATCGCCGCGAAGTACTTCTCCGCGTACGGCGCGAGCAACTCCCGCTGCGACGACTGCACAAAGCCCGCGATGGTCGCCTCGACGAGGGCGTTCGACAGGGTGTCCGACTCGACGACCTGCGCCCACGCCTGGGCCTTGACCGCCGCAGAGGGGCGCGCGGCCAGGCAGCGGACCTGGTGGCGCTTGCCGGAGGCCGTGTCGTCGCGGGCCAGTTCCGCCGCGAGCACCGACTCGTCCGCGGCCCCGTGCGCGGCCATCGGCTCCAGGAGCGTCCAGCGCAGCTCCTGGTCGACGTCCAGCCCGTCGATCTTCTCCGTGCCCTCCAGCAGCCCCTGCAGCAGCCGCAGATCGGCCTCGTCCGACGCCATCGCCGCGAAGAACCGCGCCCAGGTCAGCTGGTGCTGGCTGCCCGGCTCGGCCTGCCGCAGCTCGCGCAGCGCGCCCTCGGCCAGCAGCCGGCCGCCGGTCTCGCGCCACTCGGGCGCCGCGTAGTACGTCAGCGACGAGTTCGTCCAGGCGTGCAGCATCTGGAGCACGCCGATGTCGGACTCGCGGCCGGCGAACCGCAGCACCAGGCCGACGAAGTCCCGCGCCGGGAGCAGTGCGTCCCGGGTCAGGTTCCACAGCGCCGACCAGCACAGCGCCCGCGCCAGCGGGTCGGTGATGTCACCGAGATGGCGCTTGAGGGTCTCCAGCGACGTGTCGTCGAAGCGGATCTTGCAGTACGTGAGGTCGTCGTCGTTGACCAGGACCAGCTCCGGGGCCTGCTCGCCCGCGAGTTCGCCGATCACCGTGCGCGGACCGTGGACGTCCACCTCGGCGTGGGCGTAGCGGACGAGCGCCCCCGCCTCACTGCGGTACAGGCCCACCGCCACCCGGTGCGGGCGCAGTTCGCCACGCGGCGGAGCCGCATATTCGGATGCAGCCGACTCTGCCGCCTCCTGGAGCACGGACAGCTCGGCGATCCGCCCGTCCTCGCCGAGCAGCACCTGCGGGGTCAGGGAGTTGACGCCCGCCGTCTGCAGCCAGGACCGGGCCCAGGCCGCCATGTCGCGTCCGCTCGTCTCCTCGAGGACCGACAGCAGATCGCCGAGGCGCGTGTTGCCGTACGCGTTCCGCTTGAAGTAGCGGCGCGCGCCCTCCAGGAAGGCGTCCCGGCCCACGTACGCCACCAGCTGCTTGAGCACGGACGCGCCCTTGGCGTACGTGATGCCGTCGAAGTTGAGCTTCGCGGCCTCCACGTCGGGGATGTCCGCCGTGACGGGGTGCGTGGACGGCAGCTGGTCGGCGCGGTACGCCCACGCCTTGCGGTTGTTGGCGAAGGTGACCCAGCCGCTTGTGAAGCGGGTCGCCTCCACCAGCGAGAACGAGCCCATGAAGTCCGCGAAGGACTCCTTCAGCCACAGGTCGTCCCACCACACCATGGTCACCAGGTCGCCGAACCACATGTGCGCCATCTCGTGCAGGATCGTGTTGGCCCGGCGCTCGTACGACGCCTGCGTCACCCGGCCCCGGAAGATGTACTCCTCCTTGAAGGTGACGAGACCCGGGTTCTCCATCGCGCCGAGGTTGTACTCGGGCACGAACGCCTGGTCGTACTTCCCGAAGGGGTACGGGTAGTCGAAGTGGTCGTGGAAGAAGTCCAGGCCCTGCTTGGTGATCAGGAAGACGTCGTCCGCGTCGAAGTGCCTCGCCAGGCCCTTGCGGCACATCGCGCCGAGGGGGATCTCCAGCGTCGTACCGTCGTCGAAGGTGCGGGTGTAGGTGTCGGTCACGTAGTGGTACGGGCCGGCGACGACCGCGGTGATGTACGTCGAGATCGGCTTGGTCTCCGCGAAGCGCCACACCCCGTCGTGCGGTTCGCCGACGCCGTTGCTCCACACCGTCCAGCCCTCGGGGGCGCGGACCTCGAAGCGGAAGGGGGCCTTGAGGTCCGGCTGCTCGAAGCCCGCGAAGACACGGCGGGAGTCGGCGGGCTCGTACTGCGTGTACAGGTACACCTCGCCGTCCTCCGGGTCGACGAAGCGGTGCAGGCCCTCGCCGGTGCGGGAGTAGGCGCACTGGGCGTCGACGACCAGCTCGTTCTCGGCGGCCAGGTCCTCCAGCTGGATGCGGGTGCCGTCGAAGACCTCGCCGGGGTCCAGGTCCTTGCCGTTGAGCGAGACCGCGGTGACGCTCGGGGCGACCAGGTCCGCGAAGCTCGTGGCGCCCGGCTCGGCGCAGCGGAAGCGGATCGTGGTGACCGAGCGGAACGTACGCGGTTCGGGGCCGGGGGCGTCGCCCACCGCTGAACGCAGGTCGAGCGACACGTCGTACCCGTCGACGGACAGCAGGGCGGCCCGCTCCTGGGCCTCGTCGCGGGACAGGTTCTCACCGGGCACGGGCGGTACTCCTCCGGTCGGCTGGGGGGTGCGAACAGGGCCGATCCTCCCATGTGCTCCTGTCGCGGGGCACCGGGACGCACCCCGCGCAAGCACCCGTGAACGGCGGACCGCAGTTCGTGCCGGCACCCGGGAATGGCGTAGCCGATCCGGTTTGTTGCCCGGTAAACGACCGCGTTCCTAGGAGAACCATGTCCGAGACCGCCACCGCTCCCGGCAAGACCCCCGTCGACTTCTGGTTCGACCCGCTGTGCCCCTGGGCCTGGATGACCTCCCGCTGGGTTCTGGAAGTGGAGAAGGTCCGGGACATCGAGGTCCGCTGGCACATCATGAGCCTCGCCGTGCTCAACGAGGACAAGCTCGACCAGCTGCCCGAGGAGTACCGGGAGATGCTCGCCACCAAGGCGTGGAAGCCGGTGCGCGTGGTGACCGCGGCGTGGCAGAAGCACGGCGCCGACGTCCTCGGCCCGCTGTACACCGCGCTCGGCACCCGTTTCCACAACCAGGGCGAGGGCCCGACGCCGGAGGCGATCGCCGCCGCGCTCGACGAGGTCGGGCTCCCGGCCGACCTGATCGACTACGCCGAGCAGGAGGACTTCGAGTTCGACGCCGAGCTGCGCGCCTCGCACAAGGAGGGCATAGAGAAGGTCGGCCAGGAGGTGGGCACGCCGGTGATCGCGGTCCCGGGCGCCGACGGTGAGCAGATCGCCTTCTTCGGCCCGGTCGTCACCCCGGCCCCCAAGGGCGAGGACGCCGCGAAGCTGTGGGACGGCACCCTGGCGGTCGCCTCGGTCCCCGGCTTCTACGAGATCAAGCGCACGCGGACGAAGGGGCCGGACTTCAGCAACCTCTAGGCCGGTCCTCGGTCACTCTGCCGGAGGCGGTCAGAACCCCTCCGGCAGCGTGGCGCCGCTCTTCCAGTGGTCCTTGCGCTGGACCCGGCGGCAGCCGCCGTTGTCGCAGCGGTGGTAGGCCTGCGCGACGAAGGGTCTGCCCTCGAGGTGCTCCTTGAGAGCCTCCTCGGCCGCCTTTTTCTCCGCGTCTCCTTGCAGATCCCGGAAGTACTGCATCGTGTCGCCGCAGTTCGGGCACCGTACGTACGCCATGCACGCCTCCTCGGAGGGGACCAGGTGTTCCTCGCAGCCCTTCGCGTAGAACGCCACGTTTCCTCCGATCGGTTCCACATTCGCGCGCCCTGCACACGAACGAGGGACCCCCACGCGAAAGCGTGAGGGTCCCTCGACGGGTGTGCGGTGCGTCAGCGCCCACATCCGGACGACCAGCTGCTCGCGCCTCCCGCTCCGGACGGCGGCGCAGGCGCAGCTGCGAGGCCGTGATGAAGAACCAGACCACCAGGATCACCCATGGCCTGGGCGGCCCCTCCGCCGGTACGGAGAGGCCGCCCACTATCCGGACATGCGCGCTACGGAGTGTGTGGGGCCGCTCACGCGGCGACCGGCGTGTAGTGCGAGGCGTCCCCCTCGATCGAGTAGCTCTCCTTGCCCTCGATGCCGACCGGGATGTCGCCGGCGACGGTCACCCGGTTCAGACGGCGCGGCAGGCCGTCGTAGTTGTCGATGGCGTAGTGCTGGGTGATGCGGTTGTCGAACAGAACCAGCTGGTTGGGGGACCAGCGCCAGCGCAGGATGTTCTCCGGCCGGGTCACATACGCCTGGAGCAGGTCGAGGATCTTGCGGGACTCGCCCACCGACAGGCCCACGATCCGCTGCGCGAAGCCGCCGATGAACAGCCCGCGCTCGCCCGTCAGCGGGTGCACACGGACGACGGGGTGGACGGTGCGGTACTTGATCGACGTGAACTGGGCGCGCTGGGCCGCCTTCTCCTCGTCGATCTCCTCGTCAGGCACCGCGTAGTCGTAGTCGTTGGTGTGCTCGGCCCACAGGTTGTCCGCGAGGAGACGCAGCGACTCGGGCAGATCGCGATAGGCGGCGGCGGAGCTGGCGATCAGGGTCTCGCCGCCGTACGGCGGGATCGTGATGCTGCGCAAGGTGCTGGCCTGCGGCGGGTTGAGGACGAAGGTCACGTCGGTGTGCCAGTGGTTGGCACGGCCGCGCTCGCTGTCCACGGGCAGGACGTTGGGGGCGCCCTCGACGGCGGGAACCGTCGGGTGGGCGGTGGTGATGTCCCCGAAGTGACCGGCGAAGGCCTGCTGGCCCTCGTCGTCGAGGTCCACGTCGTCGAAGACGAGGGCCTTGTGGACGTTCAGGGCCTCGCGGAGGGCAGCGACGGTCTCCCCGTCGAGCGGATTGGAGATGTCGACGCCGGAGACCTGGGCGCCGATGTTCGCGGTGACCTTGCGGATCTCGATTTCGGGCATGGCGGGTCCTTTCAGAGGGCGGCGAGGGCCGGGGATGGGGGTCCCCCCTGTTCGGGCGAAGCCGAGAACTTGGGGGAGTGCTGGTTGGCGGGGCGGGGGAGTCCGTAGCGCTCACGCAGGGTCTGCCGCGGGCCGTACTCCGTGCGGAGCAGGCCCCGGGCGCGCAGGATCGGGACGACGTGCTCGACGAACAGTTCGAGACCGGAGGGGAGTACCGCCGGCATGATGTTGAAGCCGTCCGCGGCGCCGTGGGTGAACCACTCCTCGATGGCGTCCGCGACCTGCTCGGGCGTACCGGCGAAGGTGAGGTGCCCACGCCCGCCGCCGAGCCGCCCGATCAGCTCGCGCACGGTGAGCCGCTCGCGCCGCGCCAGCTCGACGACGAGCGTGTAGCGGCTCCTGGCGCCTTCGATGGCGCTCTCCGGCGGGAGGCCGGCGGGCAGTTCGGCGTCCAGGTCGAGGGTGCCCGGCTCCAGCTGCAGCAGGCTCTCCAGCCGGCCCACCCCGTGCGTGTACACGATGTGGTCCTCCAGGACCTGCTCGTGCGCCCGCGCCTCGGCCTCCGTCGAGCCGATCACCGGGACGATGCCGGGCAGCACCTTGATGTGGTCGGGGTTCCGGCCCGCCTGTTCCGTAAGGGCCTTGAGGCCGGCGTAGAAGGCCTGTGCGTCGGCGAGCGTCTGCTGGGCGGTGAACACGGCCTCCGCGTACCGGCCGGCGAAACGCTTGCCGTCCTCCGAGGAGCCCGCCTGCACCAGCAGCGGATAACCCTGAGGCGTACGGGGGACGTTGAGGGCTCCCTCGACGCTGAAGTACTTCCCCTTGTGGCGCGGCGGATGGATCTTGGCGTCGTCGCCCCAGACGCCGGCGGCCTTGTCGCCGACGATCGCGTCGTCCTCCCAGCTGTCCCACAGCTTGAGGACCACGTCGAGAAACTCGGCGGCGCGTGCGTACCTGTCGGCGTGTGCGGGTTCGTGCTCGAGACCGAAGTTGCGGGCGGCCTCGGCACCTGCGGTGGTGACGATGTTCCAGCCCGCCCGGCCGCCGCTGATGATGTCGAGGGAGGCGAACTTGCGGGCCAGGTTGTAGGGCGAGTTGTAGGAGGTGGAGGCCGTGGCGATCAGGCCGATGTGCTCGGTGGCCGTCGCCAGGGCGGTGAGCAGGGTGAGCGGCTCCAGGGCGCCGGCGGGACGCTGGGCGACGTTGCCCCACAGTTGTGGGCCGTCGGCGAGGAAGAGGGAGTCGAAGGTGCCGCGTTCGGCGATCCGGGCCAGGCCGACGTGGTGGGCCAGGTCGACGTGTGCGTACGGGTCGCTCTCCGGCAGGCGCCAGGACGCCTCGTGGTGGCCGGTGTTCATCAGGAAGGCGTTCAGATGGAGCTGACGGGTCATGCGTGGTCCTCCGTCACACCGAGCGCGGTCAGCAGCCGCTCCCGGTACTCGCCGAGCACCGGCTCCCGGTAGGAGCGCGGATGGGGGCGGTCGATGGTCAGGTCGAGGCCGATGCGGCCGCGGTCGAGGACGAGGACCCGGTCGGCGAGCACGATCGCCTCGTCCACGTCGTGGGTGACGAGCAGCACCGAGGGCCGGTGGCGCTCCCACAGCTCCCTCAGCAGGTTGTGCATCCTGATCCGGGTGAGCGCGTCCAGCGCGCCGAACGGCTCGTCGGCCAGCAGCAGTTCGGGCTCCCGTACGAGCGAGCGGGCCAGGGCGGCGCGCTGGGCCTCGCCGCCGGACAGCTCGCCCGGCCAGGCGCGTTCGCGGCCCTCGAGGCCCACCTCGGCGAGGGCGGCCCGGCCGCGCTCGGCGGCGTCCTTGCCCTCGGCGCCGAGCAGGACGTTGTCCAGAACCCTTCGCCAGGGCAGCAGCCGGGAGTCCTGGAAGACCACGGACACCCGCTCGGGGGCGGTGATCTGCCCACTCCCGGTGACCTCGTGGTCGAGGCCCGCGACGGCCCGCAGCAGGGTGCTCTTGCCGGAGCCGCTGTGTCCGAGCAGGGCCGTGAACTGCCCGGCCGGGAGGTCGAGGTCGATGCCGTCGAGGACCGTGCGGACGCCGAACGACCGGGTGAGGCCGCGCAGCCGGACGGCGGGCCGGGTCAGCTGCTCAGCGTGCGGCGCCATGACAGCACCCTCCGTTCGACGATACGGACCGCGCTGTCGGAGGCCAGGCCGAAGACGCCGTAGATCAGCAGGCCGACGAGGATGATGTCCGTACGGCCGTAGTTCTGGGCCTGGAACATCATGTAGCCGAGGCCGCTGGTGGCGTTGATCTGCTCCAGGACCACCAGGCCCAGCCAGGACCCGGTCACTCCGAGCCGCAGCCCGACGAAGAAGCCGGGCAGGGCGCCGGGGATCACGATCCGGCGGATGAAAGCGAACCTGGACAGGTCCTGGACCTCGGCGAGTTCGACGTACCGGTGGTCGATCCCGGACAGGGCGGCGTGGGTGTTGAGGTAGATGGGGATGTAGACGACGATCGCGATGATCGCGATCTTGAAGGTCTCGCCGATGCCCAGCCACAGGATGAAAAGCGGGATCAGGCCGAGGGTCGGGATCGCCCGGTTGAGCTGCACCGTCCCGTCGATCAGTGCCTCGCCGGCCCGGCTGAGCCCGGAGGCCAGCGCGAGCACGACCCCGGCGGTCAGACCGAGGGCGAAGCCGTATCCGGCGCGTTCGAGGGAGGTGAGGACGTCGGTGGGCAGCGTGCCGTCGGTCCACAGATGGGCGCCGGTCCTGAGGACCGTCCAGGGCGCCGGGACAGCACCCGGGTCCAGCTGCCCGGCCGCGGAGGCGGCGGCCCACAGGGCGAGGAGGACGACGGGACCGACGAGACGGGCGGCGGGCAGACGTTTGCCGGGAGCGAGGCGGCGGCGCCGGGTCCGGCCCGTGCGATGCGGGTCCGTGGCCACGGGGGCCGCGGCGGCGGTCGTGGTCACGGCGGTCACTTCTGGTACTCCCCCGGTACGGACTTCGCCGCGATGCCCTCGAAGCGGTGGTCGAAGAGCGAGGAGACGTCGAACTTCTTCACGAAGCCGCCCTCGGCGAGCAGATCGGCTGTCTCCTGCTCCCACTTGATCGCCTCGTCCCAACTGGGCGGGAACAGCGGCTTGTTGGCGAGCTTGGTGATCGACTCGGCCTGGGCCAGGGTCAGGTTCTGCGTCCTGACGTAGAACTCCCTGTTCCAGACGTCGGGGTGTTCGTACTGCCAGACCTGGCCCTTGGCCCACTGCGGGATGTACGCGGCGACCGCGGCGGCCTTCGCGGAGTCGTTCAGCACGGAGGCCGGCGCCCACAGCAGGTTGAGCAGGTCGACGACATCGGTGGTGATGACGTGGGCACCCTTGGACTCGTACTGCTTCAGATACGCCGGCGCCTGCTGGTTGGCGAGCGGGGCGATGTCGACCTGGCCGGACTGGAGGGCGGTGAGGAACTGGTTGCTGGTGAGCGGGACCAGGTTCACCTCGTCGTACTTCAGTCCCGCTTTCTTCAGCGCACGCAGCAGGACGACGCCCTGTGCCTGCCCCTGGGAGAACGCGAGTTTCTTTCCTTTGAAGTCCTCGACGGTCCGGATGTCGCTGCCGGGCTTGGTGGCGAAGAGGTAGTTGGGCTTGCGGGTGACGTCGATTGCGACGATCTTCGCGTCGAATCCCTGGTAGTGCGCCTGGATCGGCGGGATGCCCGCGTTGTTGGCGAGATCCAGGGAATTGGCGCGAAAGGCGTTGATGACATCCGGGCCGGCCCCGATATTCACCCAGCTCGACACGGTGAACGGCAACGCGGGCAGGCCGGCGAGCTTGAACTGCAGCTGCTGGACACCCTGGTACGAGGAGATCCTGAGGCTCGTACCGGCCGGGACCTTGTCGGCCAGGGGGGCGGACGAGACTCCCTGTGAACCCGCGGCGGCGCTGCTGCCCGCGCAGCCGCTGAGGCCGGTGACGGCAGCAGCGGCACCGAGCACCGAGGAGAGGAACAATCGCCGGTCGAGGCCGGACGCAGGCGGAGACGGCATGGGAGGACTCCCTGAGTTCAAAGGGCAGGCATACGTGGGGAATTCATCCCGGGCACGGGGGAAGCCCGGAAAAAAGGGAAAGCGCGGGAAGCAAACGCGCGCAAAGGCACCGCGGGAAATCGCCTGACGGATCTGACTGATCGTCAGTGCGTCAATGTGTCAGCAACAGAGGGTGCGACAGATCATGCGCGGGCTCATGAACAACATGGTCCCGGCCTCGGCCGACGCCTGTCAACATTCCGAGTTTCTGAATTAATTCAGCTCGGCCGACAGGCCCAGCGGATCACGATAGAGCGCGTCCAGAACCACCGATCCGCCCGCCATGGCCAGAACGGAATCGGGAAAACTCGTAGGCGAAATGGACCCGGCCCGCTCCGGCCCGACCGCCTCCCGCACCGCGGCCAGGCAGTCCTCGCGGTGCACGACCCCCACCTCGGTGACGACGACGGTCTCCGGGTTGAGCACGTCCAGCAGCAGTCCCGCCGCCTGCCCCACCATCCGAGCCCGCTCCACCAGCAGTCCCAGGGCCACCGGGTCGCCATCGGCCGCCGCGGCGACCACGTGCATCGGGTTCAGCCCGTCGATGACGCCCGCCTCATGTGCCCGCCGGCACAGGGTCCGTTCGCTCAACTCGGCCTGCAGGCACCCGGTGCGCCCGCAGGCGCACCGCTCGGTTCCGCCCGTCAACGGCAGATGGGCGATGTTTCCCGCCTGGGAGCGGGGGCCGTGGTGCACCTCGTCGTGAGTGGCGAAGGCCGCGTCGACCACATTGCCGACGAACAGGTGCAGCACGCTGCGGCTGCCGCGGGCCCGGCCGAACAGCCGCTCGGCGTTCACCAGCGCCCGGGCGTGCCCGTCCACATGGACCGGCAGTCCGGTGCGCGCGCCCATCGCCTCACGCACTGCCACGTCCCGCCAGCCGAGCAGCGCATGCTCGACGACGGTCCCGGAGTCCCGGTCCACCCAGCCGCCGGCCGCCACGCCGACGCCCAGCGGCCTGCAGCCGCGGACCTCGGCCAGCAGCGCCTCCAGCCCCTCGGCGGCCCGCTCCAGTACACAGGAGGGATCCGTACGCTCGTGCTTCAGCCGTCGCTCGGCCACCACCCGCCCGCGCAGATCGAGCAGTGCGACCGTGGTGTACGGCACCGCCACATGCACCCCGCCGACCACGAACCGGGATTCATCCAGGTCGACGGGTACGTGCGGCCGCCCCACCCCGTTGGACTGGCGGGGTGCGGTGGCCTCCCGGATGAGCCCGAGCTCCGCGAACCGGGTGCAGTAGCCGGTCACCGACGCCGGGGACAGCCCGGTCAGCCGGGCGATGGTGCTGCGCGCGACAGGCCCGTGCTCCAGCACGGACCGCAGGATGACGCTGGCGCTGGTTCTGCGCCGGTCGCTGTCGGCGGCGCGGGGGATGGGGGAGGTGAGCGTGGGTGTTGCCGTACGGGGCATGGAGAACTTCCTCGGGAGCCGGTCCGACACTGCGCCGTCTGAAGCGGGTGAGGCCTACGGATCAGCTCCGCTGCCTCACACCGGACGGCGACAGGTGGCCGTGCCCTGGCGTCGCAGGTCGACATAGCGACGCGACGAGAAGTTCCGGGCCTGGGCAACCATGCGCTCGAAGCTAGCAAATGGGTACGGGGCTGCCCAGACGGCGACCGACGGGCGAGACGGCCTCCCAGCGACCCGGAAGCCCATTTGGTGAAACCCTACAGTCACCGAACTCTCCACGTCCGCACAGAAAACGACGCCACCTCAGTGACCGGCATCACGCCACATCACGTGTAACCGACATCCTTTGTGAGAAGCCCATTAAGCCGCCGCCACCGCCTTTGTCGAGCGCTGACGGTGATCGGCTCAAGGTCCCTGGGATAGCGTCACCGTGTCCCAAGCCCTCCCCGAACGCCGGAGTCAGCCCTCATGACCACCGCCACCGCCACCGCACGCCCCGGCGAGGTCCTCGCCGACCTTTTGCCGGCGTCCCGCGTCCGCGACGCCGCCCTCGTGGTCGGCGGCGCCGTGCTCACCGGGCTCGCCGCGCAGCTCTCGGTGCCCGTGCCGGGCTCCCCGGTGCCGGTGACCGGACAGACCTTCGCCGCACTGCTCGTGGGCACCTCCCTCGGCGCCGGCCGCGGTTTCCTGTCGCTCGCCCTCTACGCGTTGGCCGGTGTGGCCGGTGTGCCGTGGTTCGCCGGCGGCGGCTCCGGTGCCGCCGCGCCCTCCTTCGGCTACATCCTCGGCATGCTGCTCGCCTCCACCGTCGTGGGCGCCCTGGCCCGCCGCGGCGCCGACCGTTCGGTGCTGCGCACGGCCGGCGCGATGCTGCTGGGCGAGGCGATCATCTACGCGGTCGGCGTCCCGTACCTGGCCTTCGCCACCGGGATGTCCGCGAGCCAGGCGATCGCGGCCGGGTTCACCCCGTTCCTGATCGGCGATGCCCTCAAGGCGGCCCTGGCGATGGGCCTGCTGCCCACCACCTGGAAGCTCGTCAGGAAGTGACGTTGTAGTTCCTGCGGAAGAGGTTCGCCGGGTCGTACTGTGCCTTCAGCCCGGCGAGCCTCTTGCGCGTTCCGGTGTCGTACAGCCCCTCCGTACGGTCCCCCGCCCCGAACGCGAAGTTGAGCGCGCGCCCGATCGTCCACGGCGCCACCTCCGTGAACGCCGGGTCGAGCACCGCCCGCGCGCCCCCGCGCTCGCCTGTCGTCAGCAGCCGCAGCAGGAAACGCCCTTCGCGGTGCGGTACGGAGTTGGGGGCCTCCTTCGCCAGCGCCCCGCCCAGGTGGTTGATCTGCAGCACACACATGGCCGGCGCGTCCGGGCCGGTCCGCGCCAGAAGGCGGGCGGCCGCCTCGGTGTCCAGTTCGCTCAGCACCGCGCTGTCCCCGTAGTACGCGTGAGGGAAGTCGGGGTCACTGTGGATGGTGTGGCTCTCGGCGTACGGCATCTCGCGCAGCGAGTCGGTCAGCACCGGGCCGATCTCCCGTAGCGGGGCGACGAGTTGCCCGCCGTCGGTGCCGGTGTACGCGACGCGGACCGAGAGGACGTACCGGCCGCGCAGATACGGCGGCAGCACGGGAATGTCCGGGTAGGGGACCGCGGCGAAGGACGAGGTCAGCCCGTCGGGCACGGTCTCGGTCCACTCCTTGTACGCGCGCAGGACGGCCGCCGGGTCGACCGCGCGGCCGTCGAAGGAGACCGATCCGCCGTAGAGACGGGCCACCGGGACCAGGCCGGTCTCCAGCTCGGTGACCACGCCGAAGTTGTGGCCGCCGCCGAGCAGGGCCCAGTACAGATCCGGGTCCGAGGCGCGGGTGACGGTGCGCGGCCGGCCGTCCGCGGTGACGACCTCCAGGGAACGCACATGGTCGGCCGCGTAGCCGAACTCACGGGCCAGGATGCCGAGTCCGCCGCTGAGCGTGTACGAGACGGCGCCCACGCTCGGCGCGGAACCGTTGAGCGGGGCCAGTCCGTACGGCGCGGCCGCCGCCACGACCTGCCCCCAGCGCACGCCCGCCTGGACGCGGACGGTACGGGCCCCGGGGTCGACGGTGATCCCGTCCATGCGCTTCGTCGTGATGAGGACGCCCCCGTCCGAGTCGCCCGGCAGCCCGTGCCCGGTGGCGTGGACGCCGACCGGGAGGCCCCGCTCGGCCGCGTACGCGACCGCGGCCGCCACGTCCCGCGTCGAGGACGCGCCGAAGACGACGGCGGGGCGCTGGGTGAACCCGGTCTGGAAACCGGCGAGTTCGTCGTCGTAACCCGGGTCGCCGGGGCGGAGGACGAGCTGGTCTGCGGTGTGCTCCACGATGTCCATGGGGGCATCGTGGCGGCATAATCTGACATCCGCCGTCAGGTTATTGACGCCGTCAGGTTATTGACATCGTCAGGTTATTGACATCGTCAGGTTATTGACAGGACGTCGGGGCCGGGGTGCACCCGGCCCCAGGGTGTCTCAGTGCTGCTGGTGTGGCCGGCGGCGGGTGGCCCACAGGCCCGCCGCGCCCGCGGCGATCAGCGTCGCGCCGGCCGCGCCGAGCGGCAGGACCTCGTCGCCCACGCCGGTCTTCGGCAGCTGGTCACCGCCCGGTCCCACCGGTTTGTTGTCGGTGCCGAGCAGCAGGGGGGTGGTCGGGGCGTTCGGTGTCGGCTTCGTGGCACCGAACGGGACCGGACCCTGCTGCCAGTAGGTCTTCTTCCCGTCGCTCGTCTGCACCGGCAGACAGATCTTCCCGGCCTTGCCGGTGTCGAAGGTCGCGTCGACGGCGTACGTCTTCGAGGCACCCGCCGCCAGATTGTCGATGGCGCAGCTGAAAGCGCTGTTCGAACCCGGCGGGAGATCCTCCTTGGCCATTTCCGAGCAGCCCTTGACGTTCGTGACCGCAAGGCCGTCGAATCCGGCAACCAAAAGCCTGATCTTTCCGCTGTCCTTGGTGCCCCCGTTCTTCACCACGGCGGTAATCGCCGTTTTGTGCGAACTGTTGTCGACCGAGATCTTCTCGGGCAGCAGCGTCGTCAGCTTCACCCCTGCCGGCGGCTCGTCGACGACCTTTCCACCCTTGCCGCTCATCGCGCCCTGGTCGCCCGCCGTGGCGGCGCAGGCGAAGATCATCACTGCCGAAAAAGATGCAGTGAGCAGCGATCCCGCGATGGTTGAGGTGTGCCGAGAACCCATGTTCGTCCCCCCTTGGCTGCGCCTGAATTCGCAGTACTTGAAGAGGTACCACAAGATTTCTCCGCACTATGCTGGTACGGCCTGAAGTGTGACCATTGTGTTTCTGCTGGGGCGGGCGTTGAGGGGGTGCAGGGGAATGCCGGGGAATGCGAGCGGCGGTGTTCCGGGATTACTGGTGACGGGTCGTTATCGACTGGTCGCGAGCATAGGTCAGGGGGGAATGGGGCGGGTGTGGCGAGCCGCCGATGAAATGCTCGACCGTCAGGTGGCCGTCAAGGAAATACGGATAGCCGGACTGGACACCGAGGACGTCCGGACCCGCCGCGAACGCACCCTGCGCGAGGCCAGGGCCACGGCCCGGATCGACCACCCCAACGTCGTGCGCATCTATGACGTGGTCGACGAGGGCGACCGGCTGTGGATCGTCATGGAACTGGTCGTCGGCCGCTCGCTGGAGCAGATCCTGGTGGAGGACGGGCCGCTGGCGGTGGGCCGGACGGCGCGCATCGGTCTCGAACTCGTGGCGGCGCTGCGGCAGGTGCACGCCGGGGGTGTGCTGCACCGCGACATCAAGCCAGGGAACGTGCTCGTCGAGGACCGGGGACAGCGGGTGGTGCTCACGGACTTCGGTATCGCCGCGATCCAGGACGCCGAGGCGCTCACGATGGTGGGGATGCTGGTGGGCTCGCCCGACTACATGGCACCGGAGCGGATCTCGGGGCGCCCGCAGGGCCCGCCGTCGGATATCTGGTCCCTCGGCGCGACCCTCTGCGCGGCCCTCGGCGGCCACTCCCCGTTCTCCCGCTCGACAACCCTGGCGACCCTGCACGCGGTCCTGTACGAGGAGCCGGAACTGCCGCCGTCGGCCGGTGAGTTGACGGAGGTCCTGATGGCACTGCTGGCGAAGGAACCGTCGGCACGACCGGGTCTCGAGGAGGTGGGCGGGGCGTTGGGGCGGATCGCGGGGGTGGGGGCGGGGACCGAGGAACGGTCCACTGGGGTCTTTGGCGCTGACGTGGCAGCAAACGGGGCTGCGGGGAAGCAGCCGGGGGAGCGCGTCGCGCCTGCGCCGGGCGGGGCGGGTGGTGTGTCGAGCGGGCGTGAAGAAGGGTCCGGCGGTGCGCAGGGTGCGCGGGAGTCGGACACGCCCGCGTTCCTCGACTCGGCGTTGCTCCGTGAGGTACGGCATCCGCCCGGAGCCTCGGCGGCGGGGGCGGGTGGCTCCGGCGCGGTCCCGGGGCGAGGACGCCCGACCGGCGACGACGGCCGTCCTGCCGCCGGGGAGTGGTCAGAGCCCATCGAGGACGCCGTGCCCGTACGGCGTACGCCCACGCATCCGAACGCGCCGGCGCCCCGGGAGCCGGCGACCGGGCACCCGGCCACGGTCCCGGCTGTCTCCCTCGCGAAGCGGGCGGCCGCCTCCGGGACCCCCGCCGTGCAGCCCGACGAGAAGAGCGCCAACGCCTCTACGGAGACCTCGTCCGGCCATGCGGTCCCCTCCGCGTCCGTCGGCGGCGCTGCCCATCCACGGACCGAGCCCTCCGGCGTTCCCGCCGCCCAGAGCAGGATGCCGACCGCACCTTCCGGTACTCCACTGCCGCACGCGGCCACTGCACGACCGTCCGCCCCGATCTCCCCCACGGGCGACACACCCCCACCACAGCCGAGAGAGGCCCCGCCCCACGCCGTCCCGCAGGGCACGGCCCTGCGCGGCGAGCCACGGCCTCACACCGGCTCGCCCGGTTCCGGTCTCGTCCCGCCTGGTTCGGGCTCGGTCTCGTCGGGTTCTGGTCTGGTCCCGCCTGGTTCGGGCTCGGTCTCGTCGGGTTCTGGTCTGGTCCCGCCTGGTTCGGGCTCGGTCTCGTCGGGTTCCGGCGTCATCGCGCCTGGTTCCGGCCCCGTCCCGCCCGGCTCTGGCACCGTCCCATCCGGCTCCGGCCTCACCCCGCCCGGCGGCCTCCCCGGCCCCGTTCGCCCCTCCTCCTCCAGTCGAAACCGGCGCCGGCGTAATGCCGCCGCTTCGGCCGCCGTCGTGGGACTGGTGGTCGCGGGAGGTGTCCTGGGGATCGTCATCGGGGGCGGCGGTTCCGGCAGCCACACGCACGGCACATCCGCCGCCTCCCCGCACGCGTCGGTCTCCAGCGGCAGCCCGGGCAGCGCCGGTCCTTCCTCCCTGACACCCACGGTCGAAGGCACCTCCCGGCCGCCGGGGGCCCGTACGGAGGCCGGACTGTACGCCTGGGTGCCGCCCCAGGGCTGGCAGCGGGTGGCGCAGAGCGGGGCCGAGGTGCACTACTCCTCGCCCGACCGCACCCAGGAGATCGTGGCCAACGCGACCCCGGCCCGGGGCGATCTGCTGCAGCAGTGGCAGCAGGCCGAGCAGGTGCGCGAGAAGGGCCTGGACTACCAGCGGATCCGCCTGGAGAAGAGCACCTTCCGGGGCGCCCCGGCGGTCGTCTGGGAGTACACCGTCACGGCCAAGGGCCGCCTCTGGCACGTCCGGCTGCTCGGCTTCCGCGCGCACGGGACGTCGTACGAGATCAGCACCTGGTACCACCCGGACGTCGAGGACCGAGCGACCAGGGTCTACGACGAGGTCAAGAACAGCTTCACACCGCTGTGAGCCCCCAGCCCGAGCGGAGGGCCCCGCGGCCGTAAGCCGCGGGGCCCTCACACACGCTCATGCGATGGTGACGCTCAGGCGCCGACCTCCGCCCGCTTCTTCTCCGCGTCCGAGACCGCCTCCGCGGCCTCGCCGCGGCTGCCGCCCAGCTTCTCCTTCACCACGGCGATCACCAGCACCACCGCGGCGACGAGCAGCGAGAGCAGTACGGTCTCGCGTCCGTCGTGTTCCGTGTCGGTGAGCATGTAGCCGAGGACGAAGACGATCAGCGCGGCCGTCGCCCAGGTCAGGTACGGGTACAGCCACATCTTCACGATCAGCTTCTCCGGCGCCTCGCGCTGGATGATCTTCCGCATCCGCAGCTGCGAGAAGCAGATCACCAGCCAGACGAACAGGGCGACCGCACCGCTGGAGTTGACCAGGAAGAGGAAGACCGAGTCGGGGAACCTGTAGTTGAAGAAGACGGCGACGAAGCCGAAGACGACCGAGGCGACGATGGCCGCCATCGGCACACCTCGCGCGGTGGTGCGTGCGAAGGCCTTCGGCGCGTCGCCCCGCCGGCCCAGGGAGAAGGCCATGCGGGAGGCCGTGTAGAGGCCGGAGTTCAGACAGGACAGCACCGAGGTCAGCACGATGAAGTTCATGATCTGGCCGGCATGGGCGATGCCCAGGGAGTCGAGGGCGGCGACGTAGGAGCCCTTCTCCTTGATGGACGGGTCGTTCCACGGCAGCAGGGAGACGACCACGAGGATCGAGCCCAGGTAGAAGACGGCGATGCGCCAGATGATGCTGTTCGTGGACTTGGTGACCGCCCGCTGCGGGTCCTCGGACTCGCCGGCCGCCAGGGTGGCGATCTCGCTGCCCATGAAGGAGAAGACGACCAGCAGGACGCCAGTGAGGATGGCGCCGGGGCCGTGCGGCAGGAAGCCGCCGTGGCCGGTGAGGTTGTCCAGGCCCGCCTTGTCGCTGTGGACGCCCGGCAGGACGCCGAACACGGCCAGGCCGCCGATGACGATGAACGCGCCGATCGCGACGACCTTGATGCCGGCGAACCAGAACTCGAACTCGCCGTAGGAGCCGACGGAGACCAGGTTGGTGGCGGTGAGGACCACCATCACGATCAGGGCCCAGCCCCACTGCGGTACGGCCGGGATCCAGCCCTGGAGGATCTTGGCGCCCGCGGTGGCCTCCACGGCGAGCACGACGACCCAGAAGAACCAGTAGAGCCAGCCGATCGAGAAGCCGGCCCAGCGGCCCAGGGCACGGTCCGCATGCGCGGAGAAGGAGCCGGAGGTGGGGTTCGCGGCGGACATCTCGCCCAGCATGCGCATCACCAGCACCACGAGCGTGCCGACGAGGGCGTAGGAGAGAAGGATGCCGGGACCGGCGGTGGCGATGCCGGAACTGGATCCGACGAACAGACCGGCACCGATGACACCACCGATGGCGATCATTGAAAGGTGACGGTTCTTGAGTCCGGCCTGGAGGCCGGTGCCGGGGTCTCCGGCCTTGGCCGGGGTCGGCTGCGAAGTCATACGGGGAATTCCTTTGCGCCGGGTGTGCGGTCCCTCGTACGAGCGGCGTACGAGCTGGTCCAGTGAAACGGAGGCAAATGGATTCGTGAACCTTTGAATCCGGATCGTTAACTTGAGGTTTTCCTGAGGTTCTCGGGGGTTGCTCATAGTCACCTGGGCCGACACCCCGCGCTGCCGCCCCGAAACAGCCATGTCACACTCGGACCATGCGCGTGTACCTCGGCTCCGACCATGCCGGCTTCGAACTGAAGAACCACCTCGTCGAGTGGCTCAAGGCCGCCGGCCACGAGCCCGTCGACTGCGGGCCCCACATCTACGACGCCCAGGACGACTACCCGCCGTTCTGCCTCCGCGCGGCGGAGAAGACGGCCGCGGACCCCGACTCCCTCGGCATCGTGATCGGCGGCTCCGGCAACGGTGAGCAGATCGCCGCGAACAAGGTCAAGGGCGTGCGGGCGGCCCTCGCATGGAGCGAGGAGACGGCGTCGCTGGGCCGGCAGCACAACAACGCGAACGTCGTCGCCGTGGGTGCACGGATGCACTCGCAGGAGGAGGCGACGAAGTTCGTCGAGACGTTCCTGAACACGCCGTTCTCGGGTGACGAGCGCCATGTGCGTCGCATCGACATGCTGTCGTCGTACGAGACCACGGGCGAGCTCCCGCCGATCCCTCCCCACCACCCGCAGGGCTGAGAATCACCTGCAGGGCTGAGAATCACCCGCAGGGCTGAGAATCACCCGCAGGGTTGAGATTCATACGCTGGCCGAGAACCGGCCGCAGGGCTGAGTACCGGCGCCGGGGGGCGTGAAACCGGACCCCTCCGGCGTCCGACGTCGACGAGCGTTCTGAAGGGTTGGGGCGACCGTGCCAGAGGGGCACACCATTCACCGGCTGGCCAAGGACTACGCCGCCCGGTTCGCCGGCCGTGCCGTCACCGTCGGTAGCCCCCAGGGTAAGTTCGCCGACGCCGCCGCCCTCCTCGATGGTGCAGAACTGCACACCGCGGACGCCCACGGGAAGCATCTCTTCCTCGGCTTCCGCGACAGCGACTGGGTGCACATCCACCTCGGCCTCTTCGGCAAGGTCACCTTCGGCGACGCCCCCGCGCCCCCGGCCACCGACACGGTCCGCCTGCGCCTGGCGAACCCGGTCTCGTACGTCGACCTTCGCGGCCCCACCACCTGCGCGCTGATCACCGACGACGAGAAGGCCGCCATACACGGCCGTCTCGGCCCCGACCCGCTCCGCGACGACGCCGAACCGGCGGCTGCCTTCCGCCGCGTCTCCCGCAGCCGTACGACCATCGCCGCCCTGCTCATGGACCAGAAGGTCATCGCCGGTGTCGGCAACGTCTACCGCGCCGAGGTCCTCTTCCGGCACGGCATCGACCCGTACCGCCCCGGCAAGGACATCACCCCCGCCGAGTGGGACGCGATCTGGGCCGACCTCGTCGACCTGATGCACGAGGGCGTCCGCAACAACCGCATCGACACCGTCCGCCCCGAGCACACCCCCGAGGCCATGGGCCGTCCGCCGCGCGTCGACGACCACGGCGGCGAGGTGTACGTGTACCGCAGGGCGAACCTGCCCTGTCATATCTGTGGCGGCGAGATCCGCACCGCCGATCTCGCCGCCCGCAATCTGTTCTGGTGCCCGGACTGCCAGAAGAAGTAGCCGTTCCGCCGTCGGTAGCGGTGGCCGTCACGCTGCCGGCAGCGGCAGCGGCAGCCGTCCGGGCCGGCAGCGGGGTCCGTCAGAACCCGTGCGGCACCCACGGCGCCACCGTCGAGCCGAACGCGAGTGACGCCTCGGCCAGCGCCCCCTCCCGAAGCTCCCGCACCCGCCCGGCCGCCGCCAGCGAGTTCAAGGACACCCCGCCGAGGTAGGCGGCCCCCAACTCCCGTACGGACAGCGCGAGATCAGCCGTGTCAGACGTACGCACACAGGACGCGCCCTTCGCGTCGCCCGTGAGCCGCCAACGCCCCGCGTTCCAGGGGCAGAACGCGTCCTCGACGTCGAACACCAGGTCCACCGGCGCCTGGTACCTCCGCGCCTCCAGTGCCGCTCCGACATCGACGAGACGCACGTACAGCGCGTCGCGCAGCCGCGTCTGACACCGCCGGATGTCGGACACCAGGTGCTGCCAGGCCTCGTCGACGGGCCGTCCGCGCGCGATCAGCATCGTCGTCAGATCGATGCCGAACAGAAAGCGCCACAGCGCAGCGTCCGTGGCCGGGTCGAGTGCGGTCAGGTCCGCCAGGATCACCTTGCCGTTGTGCCCGCTGACCTCCCAGCCGAGCTTGGTACGGAAGCGTGCGTACCCCGTGATCCCACCGTCCCGTTCGGCGATCACGCACTGCAGCGGCGAGGCCCCGTCCCGCTCGCTCGCCGGGTCGAGCACCCCCAGTCGCTCCCAGCCGGGCTGCCGCGCCAGCATCCCCGGACGGCCGGGCACCAGCCGTGCATACACCTCCTCGCACGCGTCGAGGACGTCGGCGGGCTCCGCGTACCGCAGTTGTACGTCATCGGTGCCGGCCGGCACGGACAGTTGTACGCGACTCGTGTCGATCTCGGCGCTGATCTGGAAGGTCGCGGCGCCGTACCCGAACCGGCCGTAGATCGCGGGCTCCGACGCGAACAGCACCGCGAGCGGCTCGCCCCAGGAGCGGATGTCGTCCAGCTGCCGGCGCATCATCGACGTCAGCACCCCGCGCCGGCGGTGCGTGGCCGCGACGCTCACCATCGTGATGCCCGCCGCCGGGACCGAGGCGCCGCCGGGCACGGTGAGGCGGAAACTGAACGCGCCCGCCGTACCGACACACGTCTCTTCGTCCCATGTGGCCAGAAAGCGTTCGAACTCGGTGAGTTCACGCCATAGTGCCCGCTCTTCAGGAGCTTCATCCACTCCCCCGAAGGCCCGCACGAGCTTGTCGTACCAGCCGTCCCACTCGTCCTGTCGCAGCACCCGCACGTCGGTCGTCATGAGCCATGCCTACCAGGGCAATGCGGGGCGAGCGAGGGGATTTCCCCCCGGTTACGGAAGCCGCTTTCCTGTGAAGTTCAGCGCTCGGACGGGGGACAAGTGGGACCTCCCGTGCCAAGCACCCGGTCCGATGGATAGGGTCCCGAACAATGGCAGCAGGACGAGAGCGGCGCGCGGAAGCCGAGACGTTCACGGCCCGGTGGAAGAAGATGTGGCACCGGGCCCGCACAGGCGTGCGCCGATCCGCCGTGGACTACTTCCGCGGAGACGGCTCGGACTGGGTCGCGCTGGCCGGTCTGCTGCTGACGATTCCGCTCATAGCGGCGACCACCCTGTTCGATCCCGTGTGGTGCTCGCCGGCCGTACTCGTTCTGCCGATCGTGGCGGGCGGCGTGCTGCTGCGGCCCTCCAGTCTGCTCGGTCTCTACGCCGCTGCCGCCAGCGCCCTGATCGTCGAATCCATCCAGCTCGGCCCGTACACCGAGGGACCGTCGCGGGTCACCCCCGGCATCGTGCTCGTGGTGGCGGCCTGCGGGTTCTTCGGACTGCTGATCGCGCAGTTCCGCAGCCGGGTCGGGGTGCCATGGCGACGCGGCGGGACCATGCTCTTCGACCTGCGTGAACGCATCCGCGTCCAGAGCAAGTTGCCGAAGCTGCCGCTGGGCTGGCACCGGGAGATGGCGCTCAGACCGGCCGGCGGGCAGTCGTTCTCCGGCGACTTCGTGGTGGCGGCCCGTACGAACGGGGGCCGCACCCTGGAGGTCGTCCTGACGGACGTATCGGGCAAGGGCATGGACGCGGGCTCGCGTGCCCTGCTTCTGTCCGGGGCGTTCGGCGGTCTGCTGGGATCGCTCCCACCGCACGCCTTTCTGCCGGCGGCCAACGGATATCTGCTCCGCCAGGACTGGGACGAGGGTTTCGCGACCTCGATCCACCTGGTCCTGGACCTGGAATCGGGCGACTATGAGCTGTACTCGGCGGGACACCCGCCGGGGTTGCAGCTCAGCGCGGGCAGCGGACGCTGGGAGGAGAAGGCGGCCGAAGGCCCGCTCCTCGGGGTCTACGACGGCGCCCAGTTCGACTCCGTGAAGGGCTCGCTGCGCCCCGGCGACGTCCTGTTGCTGTTCACCGACGGCCTGGTGGAGACGGCCGAACGTGACATCGTCGAGGGCATCGACCGCCTCACGGGCGAGGCCGACCGCTATGTGGCCGGCGGCTTCCACGGCGCGGCCTGGCATCTCATCGAGGCGGTGGCGAGGGACGTGAACGACGACCGTGCGCTGCTGCTGATCTGCCGTGAGGGCCCGACGGCCCAGGCTGCTGCTCGCTGACGGGTGCCGCCGCCGGTTGCGGCGGATGCGCGCTATGTCCCCATGGGTTGGTCATGGGGTTGTGACGACTCTGTGAGCGCGGAGAACCCAGATTGCAGCGCCGATCGCCGAGTTGATAGAGATGGTTCCTGTACGCCGGTTGCGGACTGAGGCCGGCTGGTTCCAACGGGGAGGTCACGAGATGAAGTTCGACATGGGGGCGCAGACCCTGTCGACGTTGGTCAAGGGTTCGCGTGGGTCGAGTGATGATCTGGGGACGTTGATCCGTCAGTTG